>CAZBSX010000032.1:0-10367 GCA_964494305.1 uncultured Legionella sp.
AGAGCAACGCATCAGGGCAAGCGCAGTATGCGTAATGGACTGTAGGTCGATATTCTATTTTTGACCCTTTTTGGAGTGTCAAATAATTCGAGAGAGAGATGGTTTCTGGATGCGTAATTAATAAGCCATGAATGGGGCCTAAACTGGGCGTCCAAGAGCGTACTTTGGTGCCTGCGCCGGGTCGGTCCAGATAAATTGCGCATTTTGATCCTACCGTATGATGATGCGCATCATGTGGCCAATGAGTTTCGTGGGTACCCCACCCCAATTCAGCAGGTTGGAGGCCTTCATCAATAAACGCGTCAACCGACCAAGTATTGACGAACTCACCCGGCAATTTGGGTTTGTTGGTGATTTGCGTATCACGTTCTGCAACATGGATTGTTTTGATATTTAATTTTTTTGCCAATGCGGCCCATTCTCGTGAATTCTTGGGTTGCGTAATGTTTAATTTATTGTCTTTCGCCATATTCAATAAGGCTTGTTTGACGAAATGAGAGGCCAAGCCAGGGTTAGCCCCATGCGCCATAATGGCAGTCTTTTTGACTTTACCTTTTAGCCTGAGCGTGTTTTCTCTGAGCATATAATTCGTGCGCTGCGACAAATGTAACCCTTTGACAAAAAAGTTTTCTTTCCATGGTTCGGTCGACGTATCCATATAGAGTGCGCTTTTTTCATTACAAAGCTCGACAATAGACACGCTGGAAATATTAAATGCCAAATTCAAAACGAAATCGCCAGCATGCAGTTGTTTGCCGATGATCTCGATGTAATTTTTTGAGTTAATTTCATGAAGTTGAAATTCAACGTGATATTGCTCTGCGATTTTAAGCCCAGTATTATCTCCAGCAATAATCGTGATTTGCTTAGGAGTCACTGCAAATTTTTCAAAAATTAATGGGAGCAAGGCTCTACCTATACTACCAAATCCCAGGAGGATAATTTTATGATCGAATTTGACTTTACGAGGACTGGTTTTCATCGGACACCTCAAATATTGGTAGCAATGTTATGTTAATCATAGACCATGTTTTTGAATTTTGCCGGACAGACCTGGCTGTTTATGATTGAATATATTTTGTTTTTGCAATAAGGTTAGAGAATTGGCTGGTCGAAATTCCAAGGATTAGGAGAGTTTTGCATGAAAAAAGTATTCAACCCCAATTCCATTTTTTATCGTTTATCCACCATTCTTCAGTCCTTTAAAGCGTTGAGTCATTTGTCCGCACAGCAGGTTGATAGTTTTATTCAATCCTATGAGATTTATGATTGTGATTGGGTGCATGGTCAAGCGATGAAAGCGTCACAACCGGTTGAATATAAAGACGTGAAAGACGGTATTTTAGATTGGTACGGCGTTTTGAACCATTTATGTGCGATGGGCGAAGTTGAGAAGATGTATATTCCGCCGTATTTAGATGCATCAGAGAATATCATCATGAATCAAATGCTATTCGAAGAAAAATTTGCACGCTTACTGACGTTAAAACCGGGGGATACCGTATTTGAATTGGGCTGTGGAAAGGGACGCGTAGCTGCCCATGTGGCTGCATATACGGGCGCGCACATTACGGGGATTAATATTGATCAAGGGCAATTGAATAATGCGATGGAGTTTGCCAAAAAAATTGACTTGTCCGACCAGTGTACGTTTCTGAATGCGGACTTTAATGATTTACCTTTCCCGTTTCACGATAATCATTTTGATGGAATTTATGAAATTCAAGCGCTGTCTTTATCGCGCGATTTGAATAAATTATTTCAAGAACTACATCGTATCCTCAAACCCAATGGTAAGATCTCGCTGTTAGAATGGGTGCGGTTACCGAATTATGATGCCAATAATCCGCATCATTTGGATCTCATGAAGAAAATTAAACCCCTGATCGGTGCAATTGGCACGCCCTCCCCCAAAGAATATGAAGCAGCGCTGCAGCAAGCAGGATTTCAAATTTTAGTGAGCGAAGATCCTAGCCTCAATCATTCGCAAGAACCTTTGGTGCAGAAGGCGGACCATTATTTTGGATTGTTTATGCCGGTGATTCGATTTTTTATCGCAATTCGGGTGATGCCAAAGTATTTCTTGCCGTTACTCGTACGTTTACAACAAGACGCGCAAGCATTGTGTGAAGCTGAACGCTTAGGATTGGTGACGACAAGTTACCATATCATGGCGCAGAAAATATAAATGGAATCTATGATGACAACCCCAACTGTTTATTTACACGACTATGCCCCGCCAAGTTTTGCCGTGCACCAAGTTTTTTTAGCGTTTGAGTTGTACGAAGACTATGCGCTCGTGCGTAATGAAATGCATCTCCAACGCCAAAACCCCGGGGTTTTGCGCTTACATGGTGATGGCTTGATTTTGGAAGAGGTTTGGCAAGATAAACGGCAGTTGGTTTTGGGAGATTATCATCTCGATGGCGAAGATTTACTGCTGCCTATGGATCAGGATGAATTCACGCTGACTATTGTGACACGCGTTTTCCCGCAGAAAAATACGGCATTATCGGGTTTATACCGATCTCGAAATCTATTCTGTACCCAATGTGAAGCCCATGGGTTTCGACGTATCACTTTTTTCCCGGATAGGCCTGATGTGTTGGCCGTATATACAACCAAAATTACTGCAGACCGGGCGTTGTATCCGATTTTATTATCCAATGGAAATTTAATGGACGCAGGAGATGCTGATAATGGTCGACATTGGGTGCTATGGCAGGATCCGTTTCCGAAGCCCTCGTATTTGTTTGCGTTAGTTGCAGGAAATTTGGCATGTTGTAGTGATGAGTTTGTAACACAATCCGGAAAAAGAGTTGCTTTGCATTTGTATGTAGAGCCTGGTAATGACGATCAGTGCGCGCATGCCTTAACATCGTTAAAACACGCAATGCGTTGGGATGAAGAGCAATATGGCCGTGAATACGATTTGTCGGTGTTTATGATTGTGGCTGTAGATGATTTTAATATGGGTGCGATGGAAAACAAGGGTTTAAATATCTTTAACTCCAAATTTATTTTGGCCCGACCCGAAACCGCAACGGATGATGATTTTGCACACATCGAATCGGTGGTTGCGCATGAATACTTCCATAATTGGACCGGTAATCGCGTGACCTGTCGGGATTGGTTTCAATTAAGTTTAAAAGAAGGGCTGACCGTATTTCGTGATCAGGAATTTTCCCGGGATATGAATTCACGCGATGTGAATCGCATCAAAGATGTGAAATTGTTACGAAATATTCAATTTCCAGAAGATGCTGGCAGTATGGCACATCCAGTTCGCCCCAGTTCCTATCAGGAAATTTCTAATTTTTATACGGCGACTGTTTACAATAAAGGCGCTGAAGTCATCCGCATGCAGTACCAATTATTGGGACCGGCTGTATTTCGTCGAGCGATGGATTTGTATTTTGAGCGGCACGATGGCCAAGCCGTAACGATTGATGATTTTGTCGCAGCAATGGCAGATGCATCTGGCATAGACTTACAACAGTTTAAGCGTTGGTATAGTCAAGCTGGCACGCCAACTGTGCAAGTTGACATCAGTTTTGCTGCAGGGCGATTGACCTTGGTATGTCGGCAAACCTGCCCTCCTACGCCAGAAACCGCACAAAAGCTCCCTTTTCATATTCCGATTCAAATGGCTTGGTTTAATCAAAAGGGGCAATCCATTCCGCTTCAGACCCCCTTATTAGAATTGCGTAACGAGGTTGAAACCTTTCATTTTGATGGGTTGGCAGAAGAGCCGGTCGTGTCATTATTGCGGGATTTTTCGGCACCGATTATTTTGCAAACCTCTGCTACTGAGGAGCAAACATTAAATTTACTCCGGTTTGAAACCAATGGATTTGCGAAATGGGATGCGGCACAGCGCCTCATGCGAGCCGCAATATCAGCGCTTTATCGAGGACAACATACAAGTGCTTCACAATGGTCAACGCTTTTTGCTGTTTTGGCAGAGGCCTTAAACGATGAGCAGTTGGATCCAGCGTTGCGCGCTGAATTATTGATGCCACCGAGTTTTGAAGATTTGGCTGCTGGTGAGTCAGCGATCGATGTAGAGGGGTTGGAATGCGCGCGCCTTGCTTTTGTGAGCGCGTTAGCGACGGCATTGGGTGCCGAGTTGACCGCAACCTATGAACGCGAATCCGCTCGTGCAGATGCCGCGGTGCACGGGGTTGCGATTGGGCGCCGGAAATTGCGCTTGCAGTGTTTACGCCTGTTGTTAAAAGCAGATGAAGCACAATGGGTGACAGAATGTGAGACTTTATTGCATGCCGCTCCAACCATGACTGAGCAATTGATGGGATTGACGGGTTTGGTGCATGGCCGAGATCATGCACTGTGTGAACGTGCATGTGCTGCATTTTATCAAAAATGGTCGCATGATCCTTTGGTTTTAGATAAGTGGTTTACTGCGCAAGCGACTGCAGATCACCCCAATGCTTTAGAGGCGGTTCGGGCTTTATTAACGCATCCAGACTTTATCTACACCAATCCTAATCGAGTCCGAGCTTTGCTTGGAAGTTTTGTGCAAAGCAATCCTCGGCATTTTCATGCCATATCGGGCGCCGGGTATCAGTTTTTAACGGAGCAATTATGTATTCTTGACCCCTTAAATCCACAAGTCAGCGCGCGATTGGCCGTGCCAATAACGCGCTGGCAACGCTTAGATGCAGCGCGCCAAGCATTGATTCAAGCTGAACTACAGGTCTTGGTTAAGCAACCCTTGTCGAATGACTTATCTGAACTGGTGCAGAAAAGTATGCAGACGCGAACCACATAGATCAATAAAAAACCATGTTGATGGTTATATTACTCTTATGGTATCCTGATGGCTCTAAAATTTGGATAGGATCAATTGTGAAAAAAATACTTTTTTTGGGCCTTATCTTGCACACCGCACTGGTATTTTCCGCAGATTATCCTTGTGTCCACTTCATGATCCGGATCCAAAATAACACACAATCCTCGTGCATCTTGACCAAAATCAAATTGCTTGCTGGGCATGTGACGAACGTGAATGACCTTCCTCTCGAAATTCCTGCAGGTCAATCAGCCGATCCCTTCGATGTTTCTGAATGGGGCTCTCAAGGTTCAGACATCGTATTGACTTATCGGTGCGGAGATGGGCAGTATGCAAAATTTGAATCGCAAAAAGATCTGTGCAGAAGGAACGCGTTGGTGAGCGGATCTGTCGTATCCACAGTAAAGATGGATGCAACCTATACGGTGGCAGATGGCTTGTATTGGGATAATAAACCAGGCACAATTTCTTGGACGTTATCTGATCCTCAATAGCGTACCACGGTCGCTTACAGCCTAAAAAACCTGGCGATTTGATCGGCAGATTGCATGGTATCGTGGTAACCCAGATCAATTAAATCTCGAGCGAAGGTGCTTTCGAACAATAAGAAACTCAGGAGATCGCCCGAGTGGCTTTGTGCACCAATAATATTCAAAAGTAAGCGCAATAATTTGGGCATGGTATGATAATCGGCCTGTGCAATCTTTGCGACATCTACACTGGGTCTGAGGTGCAATGTTTCAATCGGTCGCCAAGGTGCTGAACGTTTTTTCCAGATGGATAATAGATGTGAAATTTCATTCATTCGATTGACGAGCTCAACATCGCGATCGAGATTATCCAAGAACAAACCGTTCAGCATACTACCTAAAACATGCGCAAACCCAATATCTTTGGTTTTCAGTTTTTCAATGTCATCAATCGTATGAATTTGACGAGTACCAATGATCAATATCTTATCTACTTTAAAACGCACTGCGCCGCGTAAAGGAGAAATAAGACCCATGCTACCATCGCCATAATGCATGTCATCGATTTTGACGGGAGGGAAAAACAACGGTAAGGCGCTGGAGGCCATAATATGATCTAAACTGAGATTGGATGCGCGGCTAAGATGTCTTGGATAATGCCAATCTTCAAAATTTGCGTGAGTATGCTGATAAAAAGAAATCGTTTGTTGTGTTTCATAACAATGGGTAATAATTTCAAGCGTCTCAAAGAGCGCTTTTTCAATATTAGTTTTGATGAGATCAAAATTGATATGAGTATTCAAAAATAAATGCAGTGGAATCGTTTCCAAGAGGTGAGTAGGTCGTGGCCCGCGTACAAAAAAATGAGTTAAATTGCGGAAGATTGATTTACTCAAATCATAGTTTTTGGCATAAAAAATATTATCGCAATGGATGTTTTGCCAGAGATCTTCCAGTTTTTGCACCCCGGTGGCAAAATTATCGGCATTTTCGGCAAGAATAGCCGCATTAATCGAACCAACACTGACCCCGGAAATGAGCTTAAATGGCAAGACTTTGGTTTGGAGAATTTGAGAAATTGCTTTTAGTACTCCAGCCTGATAGGCACCTCGGGCACCACCGCCAGCGAGGTAAAGAGCAATTCTCGGCATAGGGACGTTTCGTTTGGAAAGGCTATATTAAGAATAGTAGTAGAGTGCTTTAGGTATAGCAAGCGTGATTTTTACAGGGCAGCTGCAATATGACTATAAATTACACCAACCGCCTCCGTATCGATCTTTATGCCCAATGATGCACGATTTTTGGTCCAAGGCTCAACCTACAATTTGTTAGGAGGTTGATATAATATCGAAATCATTTGCGTTATGATACGAATAAGACTGAACGAACGCGGGTATTAAATGCCTATTTTTAGACCAGCAGAGGCACAATGAAATTATATTATTCAAAAGGCGCGTGTTCCCTTGCTGTGCGAATTATTCTGAATGAGATGGGGATCGCTGCTGATTATGAAGCGGTGGATCTGAAAACCAAGCAGACCGCCGGAGGGGATGATTTTTTTGCGATCAATCCGAAAGGCGCTGTCCCAACGTTGCGCTTAGAAAATGGCGATATTCTGACCGAAAATGCAGTGATTATGCAGTATTTGGCTGATCATTACCAAGCCAGTAACTTATTGCCCCCAGTGGGACAATGGCAGCGTTATCGCGTGTTGGAGTGGATGAATTACGTCAGTACTGAATTGCATAAAGGATTCTCGCCTTTGTTTCATCCCAGGGTTTCCGCAGAAATCAAAGCGGAAATCTTTATTCCCAATCTGATGTACAAATTGCAATATGTGGCGGACTGTCTTCAAGAGCAAACGTATCTCATGGGCACACATTTTACTTTGCCGGACGCGTATTTGTTTGTTATTTTGCGTTGGGCAGCGAGCATGAACGTACCGATAGATTCTTTGCCACACCTGACTCATTATCAAGCGCAATTGCGTTTGCGAAAATCTATCATGGATGCGTTAAAACAAGAAGGTTTAGAACAATGATCGCGCTATTACGGCAACAGCCACGCCCTTTCTTTATGATTTTCATGTTGGAAATTTGGGAGCGTTTTGGCTTTTATACGGTTCAAGGCATTTTAGTACTCTATTTTGTGCGTTCGATCGGCATGTCTCATCGTGACGCATATGCTACGTTTGGTACATTTTCGGCATTAATTTATGGCTTGGTGCCGCTAGGGGGATATTTAGGGGACAAGCTACTCGGGACGAAACGCACGATTGTAGTGGGTTTGTTGGTATTGCTAGTCGGATATGCGCTCTTGGCCGTTCAACATGATCAATCTTTGTATCTGGCACTTGCGTTGATTTGTGTTGGTGCCGCGTTGTTTAAATCCAACCCCGGGGTATTATTGGCGCAATGTTATATGAAAGATGCAGAAAAATTGCATTCGGGATTTACGTTGTATTACATGGCCATCAATATTGGTGCAATGGCGTCGTTGTTGGTAGGCCCATATATGTCGAGTCATTATGGCTATAGCTCTGCGTATTGGATTGCTGCCTTGGGGATTTTATTAGGGCTGTTGAATTATGCATTGCAATATCCTGTCATAGAACCGATTAAAACGATGGCCGATAAACGACGCTTGTCTGGATGGTGGTGGACGATTTTTCTGGGGGGACTTCTCGTTGCCGTGGTCTTATGCGAATATCTACTTGCCCACCCTATATTTGCACGAAAAATTATATTAGCAATTAGCGGTGCGTTTGTTTTTGCTTATTTTGTCTGCATGAGAAAGGCAAACAAACGAGAACGTCTGCGTTTGTTTGTAGTGTTTGTTTTAATGTTGGAGGCGATCGTTTTTTTCACGCTTTACCAACAAATGCCTACGTCAATCAATGTATTTGCGGCGTGTCATGTACATCCCAAGTTATTGGGATTACCACTGGATCCCCAGAGTTTTCAAGTTTTGAATCCATTTTGGATTATTATGTTAAGTCCGGTGTTGGCCTGGGTTTACACGTATTGTAATCAACGGAATGTCTCCTTTTCCATTCCCTATAAATTCGCGTTGGGTATGGTATGTTGTAGTATTGGGTTTACGATTTTATATGTGACTCGCTTTTTTGCAGATGAACATGCGCTTGTGTCCTCGGGATGGTTAGTGGCTAGTTATTTTTTTCAGGCACTTGGAGAATTGTTGGTGTCTGCGTTAGGTACTGCGATGGTGGCGGAATTGGTTTCTCCAAAAATTATGGGATTTGTGATCGGGGTATGGTATCTCACCTCGTCGATAGCGGGATTTACTGGCGCGTCCGTAGCATCGTTAACCGCGTTACCGAAAGGAATGACACCGGGTTTGGCGTCATTGGATGTCTATACCCATGTTTTTTTACAAATTGGCGTGATGACCTTGGTGGCCGCGTGCTTGATGGGGCTGCTTGCCCCTCGTTTGACGCAGTGGATCAATGCGAAATAAGAGTTTATTCACAAACTTATCCACAGGCTGTATGAATAAAATAACAACAATTTATTATTTTATTCAATAGAATCAATGTGTTATGAAACAAGCGAACGATGTGGTAAGGATTTGATATTAAACTATTCACAATTAGCAAATTGGTTTTAAACTTGCCAAATTGTATTTAGAGGTGGGAGTAAAAAGTGACACATACAATGGTTGAACATAAGCCTTTAACGGAGTTTGCAGAGCAGGCGTATCTTGATTATGCGATGTACGTCATTTTGGATCGTGCACTACCGCATATTGCGGATGGTTTTAAACCGGTGCAGCGTCGCATTGTATATGCGATGTCAGAACTGGGGTTAAAAGCTACTGCAAAACATAAAAAATCGGCGCGTACGGTGGGGGATGTGCTGGGTAAGTTTCACCCGCATGGTGATTCTGCATGCTATGAGGCCATGGTGTTGATGGCGCAACCTTTTTCCTATCGATATCCTTTGGTCGATGGTCAAGGCAACTGGGGCTCACCGGATGATCCGAAATCCTTTGCGGCGATGCGATACACCGAAGCACGTTTGTCAGCATATGCTGAGTTGCTATTGGCAGAATTACAACAAGGGACCGTCGATTGGGTCGATAATTTCGACGCGACTTTATTAGAGCCCTCCTTATTGCCCGCGCGACTTCCCAATGTCTTATTGAATGGTGCAACTGGCATTGCAGTCGGGATGGCGTCGGATATTTTGCCGCATAATTTAGAAGAAGTGGCGGATGCGTGTTTGCATTTATTAGATCATCCGCGCGCGAGTTTAGAGGATATCATGCAGTGGATTAAAGCGCCTGATTTTCCAACGGCAGCGGAAATTATTACATCCCCTACCGCAATTGCACAAGTCTATCGGACAGGGGGTGGCTCCGTTAAAATGCGCGCGGTATATACGCAAGAACAACATAATATTGTAATTACTGCTCTGCCCTATCAAGTTTCTGGCGCAAAAATCATCGAACAAATTGCAGCGCAAATGCAACAAAAAAAATTACCACTCGTCGAAGATTTGCGCGATGAGTCGGACCATGAGCATCCCACTCGGTTGGTGATTATTCCGCGTTCATCTCGCGTAGATATTGAAGGGCTCATGTCGCATTTGTTTGCGACTACGGATTTAGAACGCTCTTATCGCGTGAATTTTAATTTAATTGGGTTGGATGGCAAACCGAGTGTAAAACCGTTACTGACTATTTTAAATGAATGGTTACACTTCCGCTTGACCACGGTGAGAAGACGTACACAATTCCAATTGGATAAAATTTTAGATCGCTTGCATATCGTAGAAGGTTTATTGATCGCGTATTTGAATTTGGACGAGGTGATTGCCATTATTCGTGAATCGGAAGAGCCCAAACCCGTATTGATGCAACGCTTTGGGTTAAGCGAGCGTCAAACCGATGCAATTTTGGATATGAAATTGCGCCATTTGGCCAAATTAGAAGAAATGCATTTACGTGCAGATCATGCTGAATTACTGCTTGCGCGCGATGAGTTTCAAGCGATATTAGGAGAAGATAAGCGCTTAAGAGCTTTGGTGAAAAAAGAAATTGTTGCTGATAAGGAACGTTATGGT
>CAZBSX010000033.1:0-10278 GCA_964494305.1 uncultured Legionella sp.
ATACTCGTCTGTATTTTGGAGTTAAAACGCCAAAACAATAATGACATACTGAACCCAGCACCAATTGCCATTCCAGACCATAAACCGACCCCCTCCCAATGAAATCGAGTTGCCAATACATATCCAATCGGCAACGCTATCCCCCAAAAACTAATGATTGAACTGATTAAAGTAAAATTCGTATCTTTTAACGCGCGTAATGCACCAAACAATGTAATTCTCGTCGCCTCCAATACCTGAAATATCGCGCTTATTACGAATAATTGTTTGGTATAATTTACGATAAGGGCATTCGCTGGATTACTCACATCAAAATCAATAGCAATTAATAAGGTTGGCCATAACCAATAAATCACCGCAAATAGACTCATAAAAACAATGGACACTGCAAGGCCAGCATAGTTCGCGCGCTTTGCAGCGCATATGTCATTGGCCCCCATTAAGTGCCCCATCCGAACAGTGACTGCTTGAGCAACGCAAAAAATGACACTCATCAGCGTTCCCATATATTGCAATGCAATTTGATTTGAAATCAACCATTGCGGACTGAAAAATCCCATAAATAACGTTAATGCAAAGAAAAACCCAACTTCCAAGCAATACATTACCCCCATTGGCAATCCCACGGTTAATAATTCCCAGATATAGAAGGGTCGATCTATATTGAAAATAGATTTTAAATAAACTCGATAAATTCTATGAGTGAACAAATAGGTGGATAGAACAAAAACCATAACCCAGTAACTAATTGTAGTACCCCAACCTGCACCAGCAATGCCTAATTTTGGCATTCCAAATTGCCCAAATATCAGAGCAAAGCTAAAAAACAAGGCCATTAACACAGATACACTGGTCAATATCATCACGATACGCCCATGACCTAAACCGATAACCAATTCCATCAACGCAAACATGACGAGCGCAGGCAAGAGTCCCCACGTGAGTGCATGTAAATAAGGCTCTGCGAGCAAGACTACAGATTGTTTTTGCCCCAAAAGTAGAAAGATAGGCGCCATATTCAAAAATAAAAAAACGGCAGGAATAGACAATAACCCAGCCAAAACGAGCCCATCCCGAGTAACTCTGGATATGCCCTGTACATCTTGAGCGCCATGTTTGTGTGATATCAAAACATTCATGGCACTTAATGTACCAAATATAATCACGACAAAGACGCCAAATAACCAACTCACCAGAGCACCAGCAGCCATTGCTTCATGACTCAAATGCGCTAAAAAAATGGTTTGAAAAAAACCAATGGATGCGCCAACCGTACCTGCTAATATCAATGGAAAAGCCAATTTGAGCAAAGGGTACAAGTCTCTTTTAATGGCTGTTGACCACATACCACACCTTATTGATCGAGATTCATTTCAGCCAATAATACACCCAAAGTCCACGTAGCATCATCTTTCGGTAAATAATGAATGCTCTGCTCCGGTTGAAATCCATAACCGTGGATGAGTAACCCGTAAAAATACGCAGCAAGTAAACAATTTTGTTTTAGGTAGTCATTTGTCGGATTTTGGGCAACCAAGGTCTGATAGGATTGCTGGCAATATTGCGTATTTGCCTCGTCTAATAAAGACTGGATCGAAAATTCTGGGGTTGGAAACTCAAACGGCGGATGGCTGACCATCGAGCTGATCGAAGAAACGGTATACCACTCTTGAACCGGATTGCCCAACAGTGCAGGTTGAGTCACTGCATCCACATGATAAATGTGTTGTAATACATCGCCAAGTTCTTGTTGGCATACATTTGCATCGCCCGCAGCCGACTCAGAATTTTTCAGCTCATATCCTTTGGGAAAACACGCACTGCGATCTTGTGCATTCGCAAATACCTCATTCACACCCAAACTCAGAAAACTATGCGAAAATAATCGAATATGTCGACCATAGATCGTCACATCCTGTAAATCATGCGTATCGATGCCACTCACTGTAGACACCGGGAATGCGATTTGCGTTGAAGCGCCACCAACTTCCAACAGTCCGACCAAAGCGCTACGCTCATCTTGCAAGGTGTGCAACTGGTAATTGATCCCTAACCACCCATACACGCCCTCTTCCATACCAGAAATAGTCCGCGCATCCTGTAATGGCCATTGTGGATGCGACTCAAACCAGTGTTTTATTTTTAAATAATATTGTTCCTGACGCTCAGCAGGCAGTAACCGCATACCCGCCGTCGCATAGAAATACACTGGCACATGGTGTGCTGGAAAATCGATCATTAATTGATCTAAATACGCGTCAATTTCAGTTTGATGATTCGGGACATTGGCTAAGCCAGGTTTGATTTTCTTGGTATAGACACCTTGAATCTCAATTGGATTACCTTGCGCATCGAGATCATACGTATACCCAAACAAACGTGATCCAGTGCTACCCGCATCGACAACTGCAACACAGTGATGGTGTTCACAATCTATCTCTGCCGCGAAACTCGTTGCAACACACGCCCAAGCCCACATTCCGATCAAGATCCAGCACCGCCACGTCGTCATCATCTGTCGTCCTAAAAATAATATTGGCGTATTGTACTAAATTATTACTTTTTACTCAATAAAAAATCATGAGTTTGCGACAAGTTTCCATGTGTTTTTTTGGAACGATAAAGTAATCATCCCATGCTCGGCAGTAGCGATGGTCGGAATATGCAGATCGTGGTAGCGATTCATGACTTTCGCATGCGGGAAATGATATCGATTATCAAATCCATAGGACAATATTGCATACTTGGGGGTTACCGTTTGCAAAAATGACAACGAGGATGAGGTATTACTACCATGATGAGGTACCACCAATATGGTAGACTGTAAATGGGGTCCATATGTTTGAATTAACGCCTGCTCAGCAGATTTCTCAATATCACCCGTCAATAAGATTTGTCCGCTTTGGTTAGAAATTTGCAAAATACACGAGTGGTTATTTTTGGTCGTTGCGTTCGAGTGCATTTGAAAAAAGTGGAACCGAACGCCATCCCAGATCCAATCAGAATGTGTATGGCAAGAGGTACCACGATGATAAAATTGAGGATCATCGACAATCAATTCCGGTGCAGGAAAAAGCGCTTCTAACGACACCAACCCACCGCGATGATCCAAATCTGGATGAGATATCACAATGGTATTCAAATGAGATAACCCGATGTGTTGTAAATAGGGAATAATCACCAGCTTCCCCATATCGGATCCCTGAAAATTTTGACCACCGGTATCGTAGATCAATGTATGCGAGTGCGTCTGAATCAACACCGATAATCCTTGCCCTACATCTAAAATTTTTGCTTGAAATTCCTGTTCTGCAACATAAGGATGTTTCGGATAAAATGCAGTCAATACTAAAGTCGCGGCAATTGGAAACAACCTCCAAATCGGGAGAAAAAGATACATTCCCAATCCTAAGATTGCCGCAATCGGCAACACTGGATTCGCATAAGTTAGCGTAAGATTCATCCAATTAAAGCCATCAACCCAATGTAAAAAATAGAGTAACCCTGTAATCGCGATCTGTAAGAGCTTAGGAATCCAAATCCAATATTGTCCCAAACCCAAACTCACAAATGCCCATGGAATAATTACAAAACTCACCCAAGGAATTGCGATCATATTTGCGATTAAGCCATTGACGGCGCCATATGAAAACCAAAATAACGTAAACGGCAATAAACCCACCATACACGATAATTGAATCCAGATTGATTTACGAACTCCGTGGCTTCGAATACGTTGATTCATCGTCAATAAAATAGCAACCGCCATAAACGACAAATAAAATCCTGGCGTTAATACAGTATGCGGTTCAGTCAATAAAACCGCCAGCAATGCATAGCGCCAAGCCTGCCAAGTTCCGAATTGGCGTTGTCCCAAATAGCGCAAAAAAATAAATACTGCCGCAACAGATGCACGTTCCGCGGGTGCACCAAATCCAGCGACCAGAGCGTACGCCAATCCTGAAACAATCGCGACAATACTCGCTGCACGCTGTGCAGGATAACGCAGACATAAGCGTTGCGAACGCGACCATACAAAATAAATGATTTTAAAAATCATACCTGCGACTAAGCCGATATGTGCACCAGAAATCACCATCAAATGCGTGGTACCGGTACAACGAAACAACGTCCATGCGTCTTGACTAATATTCGTAGTGACCCCAATAGTCAGTGCTTGTACAATCCCCAGGGCAGCAACATCCGGCACAAGATGTGCCAAATGCAACGCCAAATCTTCCCGAAGGGTTATCATCTGCCAAAACCGCGAACGTCGTTGTAATAACCGCATGGTATTCTGTTGGACATACCCAGTCCAATGGATATGTTTAGTGGCCAAATGAGTTTTATAATCAAAACCGCCGGGATTATTCAAACTATGGACCGTATGCAATTTTGCATACAAATCCCAGCGCTCTCCGGCATGGAGGATGGGACAATCGCGATAACACCCTAATTGCACCCTGGCATTCACCGATTGATCATTCAACGTATCCAAATCAAATTCAAATTTGGTTTGCTGTGGTGTTTGATTGGGAATAGATGCAATCACACCAGCGAGATGTGCATGACGAATGACCTCTTGCGACGGCATGCCCTGATCACGGACCCACCATTGATGACCTGCGCCGAACGTGAAGCCGAAGCAGCATGCCGCAAGAAAGCACCAACGCGGTCGAAATCCGTAGAGAAGGAGGGAAAGCAATACAACAAGCACTGAGTGTGTATAATAATACAACACTCCAGTAAAAAAACCGAAGATGTCCATATCGCGTCAGGTTGGATGTCCGCTGCGCGTACTTTACAATAGATAAATCGTCTTGTCATCCAGAACAAATTTGCTTGGTGCCCCCGTTAGACAAACAATACATTTGTCGCTAATCGAGGGCCACAAAAAATCAATTTAGCCGAAGTTTTGCAATGCTGTATTCTCGTCGTCTCCAGCTGGCGTAGCCAGCATATGTCTACCGCCTGTGGGTGATGGGATGGATGGAAGGGCATCGACAAAAGCTGCAAACAACGTAAAAGCGGCCGCAACCGACGCTAGGTCATTTATATCTTTATCTTTCTTAGCCCTATTTTTCGAGTTTTGAGTTCGAACTGCTTGATCTCTACTTGGTATAGTAGGAGCATTTACTGTAAACACTCGATTATGTTTAGCCATAAATTATCTCCAAAATTAAGTCGCCATTACAATTTTAAGAGTAAATATCATAACATATGATCAAATAATAATCAAATTAATGCGGTGCTCTGATGCTTAATGTTCTCGCGTTGCTAGGAATTGAATTTTAGGATAACGCTCTTCTGCCATTGCCAAATTCACACGAGTGGGTGCCAAATAAATTAACGAATCACTGCCATCTAATGCCAAATAATCAAACGTTCGGTCGCGAAATTCAGTGAGCGTTTTATCGTCAGGGGCATATACCCAGCGTGCGCAGGTCACGTTGACTTGCTCATAAATACAATCCACTTTGTATTCGTGGAGCAAGCGATGCGCGACCACATCAAACTGCAAAACTCCTACTGCGCCAAGAATCAATTGATTGGAGCACAGCGGTCGAAATACTTGCGTTGCACCTTCTTCGGATAATTCAATCAGCCCCTTCAACAGCGCTTTACTTTTCAGCGGGTCTCTTAACCGGACCAAGCGAAATAATTCAGGTGCAAAATTGGGGATACCGGTGAATTTTAACGTTTCGCCTTGGGTGAATGTATCCCCAATTCGAATCGTGCCATGATTATGCAAACCAATAATATCGCCGCTCAACGCAAGTTCCGCTTGCGTTCGATCTCCGGCCATAAACGTTAATGCATTGGCAATTTGAACGTCTTTTCCCAAACGCAAATGCCGTAATTTCATGCCACGCTCAAACGTCCCTGAACAAATCCGCAAAAAGGCAATCCGATCACGATGTTTGGGATCCATATTCGCTTGAATCTTAAAAACAAATCCACTAAACGTGGTTTCATCCGGCGCAACAACTCGTTCTTCTGCAGCACGTGGTCTAGGTCCAGGCGCATACTGTACAAAATCATCCAATAATAACCTAATGCCAAAATTATTAACGGCCGAGCCGAAGTACACTGGGGTCAAATCACCGGCCAAATAGGCATCCAAATCAAATGGATGTGACGCTCCAGCAACCAATGCAATTTCTTCGCGTAATTCTTGCGCCATATCACCCAGATGTTGATCTAATTCAGGATTATGTAATCCAACAATCGCAATCCCTTCTTGGGTTTGTGCATTTTTCCCCGGTTCAAAAATATGGATAGTGTCTGTCAATAGATGGTAAATGCCTTTAAATCGGCGCCCCATTCCAATCGGCCAAGTGATGGGCGCGCAGCGAATACCTAAGATCGTTTCGACTTCATCCAAAAGCTCAATGGGCTCACGACCTTCCCGATCTAATTTATTGATAAAGGTCATGATTGGCGTTTGTCGTAACCGACAGACATTCATCAATTTAATCGTACGATCTTCTACGCCCTTCGCCACGTCGATCACCATCAATGCAGAATCGACAGCAGTGAGCGTGCGGTATGTATCTTCAGAAAAATCTTCATGACCAGGCGTATCGAGTAAATTCATCACATGATCTTGGTAAATGAATTGCATCACTGAAGTCGTAATAGAAATCCCGCGCTCTTTTTCCATCTCCATCCAATCCGAAGTCGCATGTCGACTGGCTTTACGCCCTTTCACCGAACCAGCGAGTTGGATTGCACCACTAAATAATAGGAGTTTTTCCGTGACGGTTGTCTTACCCGCATCAGGGTGAGAAATGATTGCAAACGTACGTCGTCGGCTAAAATCGTAATAAAAATCTGTCATGTTTGACTCATAGAAATTTTAATCGGGCCAAGGCCTATCTAGATCGCCGAGGACAAGCCGCAGGATCTAGCAAAAGGGGAATATTACTGGATTTTAGCTTGAAACGCGAATTGAATCCGCTACCAAGACAATCGCACGTCTATACAATAAAAAAACAATCGGTTTTATTGTATACTTTCAATCCGACTTTCTACGTCCTACGACATGTCCGTAGGATCCAAAAAATTTTCAGGATCTCTGGATCCCTCGCATAAAGCGAGGGATGTAGGCGGCGTGCGGAGCGAGGGATGTAGGCAGCGTGCGGAGCGAGGGATGTAGGCAGCGTGCGGAGTGAAGGATGTAGGCAGTTGGTGTAATTTACTGCCGCACGTGCGTTTACTCTGGGTCCGCTACTTAAATCATTTCGAAATAACGATTGACCATCATGGGTGTCACTTCACCCATCGTCATGGGTTGCCAACAAGGCCGTTTATCTTTATCCACAATGACTGCGCGCACTCCTTCATAAAAATCTTGGTCTTGTAAAAAATGGCGGACCAATCTGCCATCCATTTCCAAACAAGCTGCCAAATTTTTGTTTTTTGCTAAGCGTAATTGTTGACACGACACTTTGAGACTGAGCGGTGATTTACTTTGCATCCGTTCATGCAAATCTTGATACCACACTTCTTTTTTGTGGGTTAATCGCTCCATAATGCGTTCCATACTGTCTGGGATGAAACACGCATCAATGCCTTCTTGCTTTTTGGCTAAGGTAGATGCCGTCGGTGTTTCAGCAAATTTCGCGATACACGTATCGACCACCTGATGCGCATTGTGACTTAAATCTGCTGTTGACAGGGCTTGCACCAATTTGGGTAAATCATCGGTTGGCACAATCGCTTTCACTAAATTTAATGCCAACGCATCTTTTGCATTAATTTGATCGCCACTTAATCCCAAGTAAACGCCAAATTGCCCAGGACACTGCGCTAAAATATGACTGGCGCCAATATCTGGGAAAAATCCTATCCCTGTTTCTGGCATTGCAAAACTAAAATGCGGCCCTGCCACCGGATGAGATCCGTGCAAAGCAATCCCGACTCCACCGCCCATCGTAATGCCATCCATCAAGGCAATATACGGTTTAGCAAACCCATGAATCAGTTGATTCAACCGGTATTCACGTTCAAAAAAATTGAGTTGCTGTGCTAAGTCGCCACGCAATTCATAGATTTTCCGAATATCACCCCCAGCACAAAACGCCTTACTGTGTTCTGCTTGTAAGATCACCGCGTGCACATTAGGATCTTGTTGCCATTGCAACAAATGCACGGTCATCATCTCAATCATTTCTTGAGTCAATGCATGCAAAGCCTTCGGCCGTTTTAGCAGCATAAAGCCAATATTTCCCTGCACCAAACAGTCCATACTCATCTACTACTCTCCTTTAAATTCCGGCTTACGACGGGCAAAAAATGCCGCGGTTCCTTCTCGTTTATCTGCACTTGCGCACGTTTTAGCAAATTCTAATGCTTCAATATGGAGTGCTTCGGTCAATGACAAATTATACCCATAATCAATCGCGGTCATGACTCCCGCCAATGCTAAGGGCGCCATACCTAAGATTTGTTGCAATATCGCAAACGCGCGATCCAATAATTGCTCAGCAGGTACGACCTCGGAAACCAATCCCCAGGCTTCGGCGCATTCCGCATCGATCGTCCGCCCTGTCAAACATAAATCGAGTGCACGGCCTTTACCAACCAGGCGTGCTAGGCGTTGCGTGCCGCCATACCCAGGAATCACACCTAATTTTACTTCTGGTTGTGCAAATTGCGCAGTGCTTGCTGCAATCCGTAGGGTCGCCGCCATCGCCAATTCACATCCGCCGCCCAACGCATATCCATTTACTGCAGCAAGTGAAGGTTTGCCCAAGGTTTCCAATATACGAAAAACGTGTTGTCCTCGCAACGCAAACTCATAGCCGGTTTGGGCATCGCATTCAGCCAAATGATGAATATCGGCACCCGCACAAAATGCTTTGCCTTGGCCTGTGAGCAAAACGCCTTTGATAGTTTGGTCAGTTTTGGCATCGGTCAATGCATGCACGAGCGCCTGTAAGACGTCTTCATTGAGCGCGTTTAACTTCTCGGGACGATTCAGAGTGAGCACTAACACTCCGTCTCGGGTTTCCTGTTGTAACACAGACATACGTATCCTCTCTATTCAATCCAATAATCCATATCTAATGTCGATTTTGCAATAATCTCACGCATAATTTCATTGGTGCCCTCCAAAATTTGATGCACGCGCAAATCACGGAAAATGCGCTCGATTTGGTAATCACATAAATAACCATAACCGCCATGAACTTGCATAGCACGATCACTGATCTGAAATGCAATATCCGTGGCCATCCGCTTGGCCATCGCACAATACATAGGTGCTTGCGGGTGATGATGATCCAAATCATGCGCTGCGCGATAGACCATCATCCGTGCTGCAGTAAAT
Organism: uncultured Legionella sp.; assembly: GCA_964494305.1. GTDB lineage: Bacteria > Pseudomonadota > Gammaproteobacteria > Legionellales > Legionellaceae. Next base: position 9,335 of record CAZBSX010000033.1, read on the forward strand.
TCCGTCATCATATCTGCAAAATAAAAACGCAACGCCTGCATTTTACTCAGAGATTGATTAAATTGTTTGCGTTCTTGCATATACGTTTGCGTCAAACGCAAACAGGCCAATGCGCCTCCTAAAGAACATGCTGCAATATTGATTCGGCCACCATTTAATGCCGATAACGCAATTTTAAACCCCATCCCTTCTTCACCGATACGATGTGAAACAGGGACACGACAATTGGTAAAATAGACCATCGTTGTGGGTTGATTACGCCAACCCATTTTGTGTTCCAAATTACCAAAGCTTAACCCCGGTGTATCTTTCTCGACGAGCACGCAAGTGATGCCCTGATGACCAGCGCCACCTGTCCGCACCATACAGAGGTAGACATCACTGACACTCCCACCAGAAATAAAGGCCTTAGACCCATTCAAGACATAGTGATCTCCATCTAAAACTGCTGTGGTTTTCAAAGATGCTGCATCTGATCCAGAATCAGGCTCAGTCAAACAATAGGACGCTAGCACTTGCATAGTAGTCAGTTTGGGTCCCCATTTTGCACGTAAATCCGGCGCTGCATACCGATCAATCACCGCAGTCACCATGTTATGAATCGATAAATAGGCACTCGTGGTCACACACCCCGTCGCCAATTGCTCGAACACAACGGCACCTGCCAACCGACTCAAGCCCGCGCCGTTCAGATCAGGTTGCGCAAACATACCAGCCATTCCAAGCTCAGCTGCTTGATGTAAAACTTCGATGGGAAATTTGGCTTGCTGATCCCAGCTGCTCGCATTCGGTTCCAAATGAGCGCGCGCAAATTCAGCCGCCATATCTCGTAATGCTCGCAATTCTTCATTTAATTCAAATTGCATAATCTACCCTTATGTGTTTACATACACATCGACAGATTATACATAGCATTGCACCGCGGCGGTGTAAAGAGAATAAAT
>CAZBSX010000034.1:0-10202 GCA_964494305.1 uncultured Legionella sp.
GGCAACATATTTGGTAGGCAGACGTACAAGCCCTTCAAATAAGACAAGTTCGTCCTGATCACGAATCTTTTTGTCATCGAGAATGCTTTGGCGAAAATCTACAAATGTTGCATAGTTATGTCCCAATGTCTTCGACTTAATGTCTGGATGGCGCAGTGTTTTCAATTGTTCTGCAGTCACACTCAATACATTCGGATCGCGCAACGTCTCAAGATATTCGTGATGAAATTTGCTACTACTCGGTTGCAAAATCAGGCCACCCTTAGCATCCACGTAATAAAGGCGTTGATTATTTTTAATACCTTCTGCCTGCGAAAAATAGACATACGAGTTATACAAACGGTGATCCTTCGTTCGCAGTACGTCGTCGTGTCCCTCAAGCTGAGCACTCTTTCCCTCTGCAATAAAATGTAACCGAATATCTGCAGATTCTACTGGAAGCGTAGACTGCGGCTCTCGAAGCAGATGGCTCAAATGTTGTTTCATTCGCGCCTGAATATTTTTCGTTTGTAATGTGTCAATGTCGTGAGAAAAAGCATCCCATTTTACACGCCATTTTTCTAAAAGTTTTTCCGCCAACTCGCTGTCATCTAAACCATTAAGCGCATGTTCAATTTTTTTGATGTGATCCGGCGTAAAATGGATTTCTTTATAATCATCACTGCTCATAATCATGTCTTTAATATCACTGAGATCTGAGTCGCTCAAGCACGCCAATAAAGATTCGATATCATCTGAACTAAAGCTCGAAAGTCCAACCATTGCGATGCACTCGGATTGGGCATTCGCGTTCACATAATAGACTTCTTTTGTATCTTTCAATACGAGTAAAGAGTACTCATATCCTTGGAATGATTTAGGCAGTTTCTCCAATTGCCGCAATGGCGAACGGATGTTATCGATGAGGTCAAGATTCGATTTAACCAAATCTTTGCGACTATCTCGTATCCAACGTAAAAAGGTACGATTCAACACAGCAATCGTACTGCATATGATGGCGAGGGGGAAAAAAATATGAAGTAAAACGTCTTTTGTTGCAATATTATATTTTATACAAAGTACCAAAGCCGCCCAAAGTCCTTTCGTCGACCACTTAATTTGTTTGAGCGCATCGCGAAGAGACGTCCAAAAATCAAAATATTTCACCCATTCTGGATCTCGTTTTTCATCGTAAGTACTTCCTAACGTAGAAATTGTGATTAAAAGCATCGTGAACACCGCTGCCAGAGCCAATCCACCTGGATCTTTTTCGGCTTCGTGAAATTCATTCAATGCAATCTTAAATTCTCGTGGCGTGAGCACATTACTCGTGTGTTGATAGGCATGCTCAAAAAGATAGTACAAAGCACAAAAACTAAAACTAATATTGGTTGCGTCTGCAACCGCACCTAGACGATAGGCACTGCCTGATTGGTAAAAAGGTCGAATAGCGTGCCGCACACTCTCTGTGGCCTGTTCAGCATATTGATTCGTTTGAGCCGTAAATTTAAACAGTGAAGAACGTGCACTACGAAATGCGCGATTGGAGAAATTAGAAATGTATGCAGGGACATTAGGAAGGAAAGGGGCAATTTGAGGGTTTTCAACATTATTGCCAGCCATTCATCCCTCCATTGGCATCAAATAACAGGCTCCAACAAGGACAATAGAGATCCTTATCACCCCTGTGCACAAAACAGGGACTCTCTGGATAAAATTGCTTCAGTAGAAACCATTGACTCTTGATCATTCAACGACCACAACATGTCGTTTAGAGGTGCCCGAAGTATATAATAAATTTTACGAAATTGAAAGTACAATCAGCCCAATATCAGGGACTGCAAATTCATTTTGCAAGTTACACGGTAACATTTTCTTGTGAATGTCCAAAAAAACGATACCAAATGGGATAAAGTGATGAAAAGAATCCCTACAAGACTGTGACTTAAGCGCAAAATCTGCTAGGATTAGTAGCATTTAGAATTAGCTTGGGAGAGTGAATGCGTTTCTTTACGCTAATTTTTCTTTTTTTGTCTTTATTCGTCGGACAAGCTATGGCCAAACAATCCAAAACAATTTATGGATATATTGAAAAAGCGACTTTGACTCAACGAGATTTGACGCTGTCTGCAAAATTGGACACGGGGGCAAAAACTGCGTCGTTAAATGCGATTAAAATCAGTGAAATCCGAGTGAACGGCAAACCGTATCTCAGTTTTATTGTGCCCAGTAAAGAAGGCGATATTCCTTTTCAATGCGAGTATGTGGGCAAAGTACAAATCAAAATGAGAACCGGAGAAAATCAAATCAACTCGTTACTCCGACATAGTGTAAAACGCCCCGTGGTATTAATGCCGATTCGTTTGCACGATTCAGAAAAAATGATTCGCGTTAATTTAACCAATAGAAAACGCTTTATCTATCCGTTGCTCTTGGGCAGAGAGGCCATTATTGCGTTTGATGGTATGGTTGATCCCAGTAAAAAATATACGATGTCCGAACCCATCAAACCGACTCTTGAAAAGGCTCCTGTATCATGACCAGCACACAGCGACACTTATACGGGCTCATTGTAGCTCTGGTCATCACCAGCCTAAGCTTGTTTTTTTACCGACATCATGTACTAGATGTTCCGTTAACCGATACCGAAAATGTCAACAGTTGGATGATCGAAGCCAACCTGCATTTCATGGCAGACAATAACAAACCCTTAAAAGCCAGTTTTACGATTCCTTATCTTCCGCCAAATTTCGCCATTTTGGATGAATATTTTGTTGCGCAAAATTATGGAATTACCACGAGTTTAAATGGCTATAATCGCCAAGTGGTCTGGTCATTGCGTCGCCCCACTATGAAACCACAATCGTTATATTACCGCGCCGTTGTCCGAGAAACCGACAATGCGCCCCATGTACTGGCTAAACCCCCACATAATAAAATTACCTTACTCGACGACAATCAAAAAATTGCCGTCATGGCCATTACCAAACAAGCACGCGAAGTTTCCGCAGATATTCAAACCTTTGCCCAAGCTACGCTGAGTGAATTAAATAAAAGATCCGGTAATGCCAAATTGCTCGTTGGCAATCAGTTTACCGACGCGCATTTGGTGGATGCAGCTATTTTAATTTTAAATCAAGCTAAAATCTCAGCCATCCCTATTCAAGGTGTCCATTTAGTCGAGCAAAGCAAAGCCAGTCTGAGCGTCTATCTTGGTGTCTATAATGGACAAGAATGGGTTTACATCGATCCCAAAACCAGTGCAACCGGATTTCCTAAAAACTTTCTCACTTGGCAGTACGGCACCGAACCACTCTTTGATGTCATTGGAGGAAAAAAAGCGCTATTCTCGCTGACAGTTTCGCCCACACCCATCAATGCATTGAGTATTGCTAAAACACACAGCCTCCAAAGCGAGTCTCAGTTGTTGCGTTTTTCACCCTTAGAATTGCCTATTCATGTTCAAGAAACCTATAAAATATTGCTGACCTTACCCATTGGGGCATTCATCATTTTATTGTTACGTAATTTTATTGGTCTCAAAACCTTTGGCACATTTATGCCGGTATTGATTGCATTGGCTTTTCGGGAAACTCATGTCATTTTAGGCGTCAGTTTATTTAGTTTATTGGTGTCATTGGGCCTTATCGCACGGTTCTACTTAGAGAAATTGCGCTTGCTTTTGGTCCCAAGACTCGGAGCCATCTTGACTGTGGTCGTCTTATTGATGCTCATGACTTCCGTGATTAGTCAAAATCTTGGTTTGGAATCAGGATTATCGGCTGCATTATTCCCGATGGTGATTTTAACCATGACTATTGAGCGCATGTGTATTTCTTGGGATGAACGCGGCGCTTCAGATGCCATCAAATCAGGAGTTGGTAGTCTAGTGGCAGCCGTGATTGCTTATTTTGCAATGACGTATCAACCTCTCCAATATTTGATTTTTGCCTTCCCAGAACTCTTATTAATCGTTTTGGCATTGAATTTGTGGTTTGGCCAATATCGCGGTTATCGCTTGTTTGAACTGCTCCGCTTTAGTGCGTTATCTAGAGTGAAAACATGTTAGGCATTTATCGACGCTTACGCCAGGCCGGAGTTTTAAGCATCAATCAAAGAAACAGTGATTTTGTATTACGCTACAACCGGCGAAAACTCTACCCTCTAGTCGACGACAAATTAAAAACCAAACGCCTAGCCATCAATTCCAATATTGCTGTACCCACGTTATATGGCACGGTTGAAACCGAACATGAGATCAAAAAAATCGATCTTTTGCTGGAGCCCTATTCTGATTTTGTCATCAAACCCGCGCACGGCGCTGGCGGTGATGGGATCTTAGTGATTACCAATCGAGTGCTGGGGCGGTATCGCCAAATCAATGGCAAATTATTAACGAGCCAAGATATTGCATATCATTTATCTAGCTTAATTTCCGGTGCATATAGCCTGGGCGGGCATGCCGATTATGCCATTATTGAACGACGAGTCGTCGTCGACCCTGTCTTTGCGCAAGTCAGTCATGAAGGCGTACCCGATATTCGGATCATCACCTTATTAGGATACCCTGCAATGGCAATGGTGCGCTTACCCACGCAATTATCCGGAGGAAAAGCCAATCTGCACCAAGGCGCGATTGGGGTCGGTGTGAATTTAGCGACCGGATTAACTCTAGGGGGTGTTTATCACAATGATACGATCGATCATCATCCTGATACTCTAAACCCAATCAAAGACATTGCCATTCCGTATTGGGATAAAATTCTAGAAATCGCAGCCAGTTGTTATGAGTTAACTGGGCTCGGATATATTGGTGTAGATATCGTCTTAGACAAAGAGCAAGGTCCTATGATGTTAGAGCTCAATGCTCGCCCTGGTCTCAATATTCAAATCGCCAATCGCGAAGGCGCCGTTCATCGTTATCGTGCTATTGAGGCTCGAGCAGCACTAGGCCGTGAATCCACCGCGGCTCGCATTGCCTTCAGCCAACAACAATTTGGATTTTCTGGATAAAAAATTCTCGATTGCCCACTCTCCAATACCTGCTCACCACCATCACATAAGACATATTTTCTTCCATGCTCTATACTAATCATGAGAAGTGCTGAATTTCAACCTATCAACAGGAAAAAACGACGAGGCATCAATGTATTCATTTTTAGCAAAAGCATTGGCAGCGCTTACTTTTTCGTTTTTTATCCTCTTTTTGTTGGGTTTAAGAAAAAACAACCAACCCACTTATAGAATGGGTAATTCTGATTCTGAGCCAAATATATCTCCACTTGCTTCTGCGCTATCAGGTCTTTCTGGTCTTGATCTGAGTTATTCCGTTGTACTAGAAGATGATCGCCGTATGCCTCGCTATGAGTGGCGAGAGTATAACTCCTGGGGTGACAATGCACCAGGATGGTATCGAGGCGTTGGTCATGATGAATGGGATGAGGACTTATATGGACCATTTGAAGATACGTATCCGCCTGGGGGGCCAAGCCAGAAAACCACTAAAGAAGCACAACCATTTACCAGAACGGGATTTATTAACACAAGTCTTCTAACTCCTGAAGAACGAGAAGACTTGCAGCGTCAAACTGACCAAGCGACTGCGGCGTTGAAAGAAACAATGGTAGGCGAATATAGAGAAAAAGAAAACAGGGCGTATGTGTTACGTAAAGCAACCAATGTTTGGGTAGAGCGATCTTATATAGCAGCAGATCCCCGTGGAAAAGCAATTATTCAACAAGTAGAAAAAAAATGGCTTGCATCCGAAAAAGGCCGCAATAGCGTACCTGGCCGATCGGAGGCTGATAAGGCTGGCGCAAATACACAAAAAATGCCCGATTTAAACAAAGTATCAAAAACACCTAGCGACACTGGAATCAATGCAAGCGGGACACAAAAGAAAAACACTGAGAAATCTGATAAGAGTAAAACAAATGAAAACACGAGCCACATGAATTTCAAAAATTAGCTCGGGTTGAATTCAAGTGGAATAAGGCAGCAGCCAATCTTCCAAACACATGAACCATTAACCCTTTGTAAGATCTGACTTTACTCGCAAGCTGAATACCAGTTTTTTCATTAATCCAATTGAAAAAAGACTCGATTATAGGCGGACTGGGCACTCTTTCAATATAATTGCTATTGCTTATTTACATCTTTAAGGGATATAACACTTTATGTTAAAATCTGCTTAATTTAAATCTATGAGTTTAGAATTATGCGTTACGTTGTATTCTCTATTGGGCAATTTTTTTCCTCAGATATTTCGACTCTAAAAACCAATCTAACCGAATTTTACGCAAAGTATGGTCACAGTAATATTACAGGTGATGATATCTGGAAATTTTTAGCAAGCGCCAAAGATGAAAATGGTAAAACACATCTACACGATTTGAGAATGGGTGGTGATTTATTTGATTTTTGGAAAGAAACGATACAAATACAGTTTCCCCTTAATGCGGCAGGTTTGCCTGAAGAACATGAGCTTTTTAATGAATTTAAAGCAGCATGGATCTCAATGTGTAAAATCAAGTCAGAAACAGTGGTACGAGTAAATGATTTTATTTCTTATCTTAATAAGCATCCAGATACAACGTTTGTCTTGATTTCGCATACAAATCATGCTCATTTTGAAAATATTCAAGAGCAAATTCAAACCCACTTTGGAGATAGATTTCCACATGATCAAATTAAATTTATTACTTCAATGACCTCTCAACAAGAAACACATCCCAATACTTTGCGCTATGCTTTTGAAAATCAAATAATTCTCCTTGAATCAGGTGATGAAGTAATTTCTTGCTTGAATACAATTCCAGATGGCACTTTGTCCGAATATGTTGATTCGAGCAAAGAATTATCAAGCAACTTTGATTTGACTGAATTTGAAAGTTGTATTTCTACTACAAGTTTAACTCGACGGTAGATTCTAAAACAACACATTATATTTAAGACTGGTCGTTGACCACATATTACAATCTATTCTGTGCTTAATTTTTAAGCTTTAGATTCGCATTTAAGTATAACGATTCCCTTTAGGTTCAAACGTTGAACCGGGTGTATTTGTATCTTGTTGCCCCTCTCTAATAATATGCTTCAATTTGCGGCGAGTATCTCGACATGTGGTAGTACTTTGATTTTGCACCGTTATTTTTCTTTTTGTATCTTTCTCTGATCTCGTAAGAGCACTACTTGTGCCAAAGCTACTATTGGTCTTTTTCCGTTGCGGCAGTTCTTTATGCGCGCTGCTCGTACTGTGCTGAGTGATCTTCCTTTTTTTGTCTTCTTCTGATCTCATAATACCTACTGCAATAGGTTGCTTAGCATCAGAACTCGTTATCGCTAGTTCACCCGCTTCAGCTGCCTTCAACGCTGCCATCTCCCTCTTAGCACAACGTGTCAGCCGCCTCAGTAATTTTAATTGGTCCTCGAGGGATCGAATCTGCTCACTACGGGGCTGGGCAGGCTCAAAATTGACTATTTTTTTTGCCAGAGGGGGGGGTAATCCTTTTCTATGTTCATGACCAGATGATGTGCTTTCAGTCTCAGACAGATTTCGTATTTGACTGACGCTGTTCATCATCCCATGAGTTGCCCAATACGTGCGATCAGAATTTCTAAGTGCCAATTTATCCATCATCCCAAAAAAAGAGGCGCTCAATTGCGACGACCGCTGAGCGACAGACATCATATGTTGTCCCAACGCAGTCTGCATAAAAAAATCTAGTTCGCAGATATACATGCCATCCTTCTCAATGAAAGGCAGAATGCCGTATTTTAATGTATTATCTTCGAATTGCTTCAAGAGCATCCCTTTAAGTACTTTTTCTTTATCCTGAACGGATAGATCAAAGGAAGGGAGTCCTGAGTCTGCTATAATTTTATCTAATATCGCCTCGTACCCCGCTTGATGTATCGTTCGAAGCGATGTAAATACATCATCTATCGCTACGCCAAGAGGAGCGGCGCTACTTTTTTCTCTATTAATGGGCCCGGAAACCGGCCACAGATTTTTAGGATAATTAATATAGAGATTGATCAAGCCAGTCACCGTAAAATGCTTGGCAACACCTTCCTCCGTCTCTTCTTCTATCGCTTCATCTGCGCTATCATCATCTATTTCTGTTTCTTCTTCTGTGGCCGCTAATTTTGTGGATTTTTTACTAAGGGGAATTATTTTTGCGAGTATTGTTTCTGGGATATGGTAGTCTTCCCTAAGCTTTCTTCTGATTTCGGCGAGTAAAGGTTGATTGCGTTCTAACCTTTTTAAAGTTTTCATCATATCGCTTTGTGAGCGAAAATGATCAATATCCAATATATTCCGATTAGAAACAACATCAAGCCCCAGAATAGACGTCAGACCTGATTTACCAAGACGCGCCCTTTCTTCTGTGATCTGACGCTTCTCAAGTGCTTTTTGTTGCAAAAACTCATCAATATCATTTGCTGAGGTCGGCTTCCCTAATTGCTCATTTTCATGACAATACAAAATATAATCACGCATATTAGGATGCTTATTCTCTTTACCAGGAAGAATTTGGATGTAAGCTGGAGTCTTACTCACTGCACCAATGCGTTTAGAGACTGACGCAATCACTTCTTGCACTGTCTCGTAAACATGCACAATTTCCTTGGCCAACTGGCTAGCTTCTTCCTCCAATAGCACATCCCTGTCATCATTCATCGGTTTAGCTCCAGCACTCATATGAAGTAATGGTTTATATCTGTCACTAACGATTTTTTGGTATGGTATTCAAATTTTCACTTTTTAGAGAAAAATCGAGAACCGTATCCAACATCTTGCGAACGGCCCTTGTAAAATTATTTTCCATCTGTTTCTCAGGCTCCTCAGAACCGTTTCCTTTACAACTTAGAGCCTCACAATAGCAATTTTGAAGACCACGTCGAAACTCATCCCGTAAAGATGTCTCAATCTCCTGTTCGTTTAAAAATGGCATGATATCTTCGTCTACGCTCTCCATAAAAAAAGACAATTTCGCTTGGTCAACATCTCCCGCTTTAGCCTGAAGTAATTGATCAAATGATGCTTTAAACAGAGGATCGGACGACGTTACAATATACTCCGTGTCGTGATACGCATGCATCGAATAGCTCATCATCTTTTGAATTAATTCCGGCGCACCCTCGGAAAAAAGGGTATAAGATCTTTTCATATTTTTTAAAGTATTTTTAAAATAGTGTTAGACACAGTGTAGTACAATTTTTGTCTTAAAACGAATTCAAAAGACTTTGATCTACGTCATATAAAAAAACACTTACCTTGCTCTTCTTACGACGACCTCAGATTCAAACTGATCTGGTGCGCCTCCAGGATGGCTGCCTTGAAATAAGCGTACGTCATATAAAAATCACCGTGATCGCCGGCATTACTCCCCCAAGAATTACGCAAGGTCAATAAGCCGCGATAAATACGACCGCTGTGATCCGTAGCAATGGCGTCGTCGTCATACCCCGTGATCACAAGCGTATGCCCTATAGCATACTCATCTTGCCGTGCAGTTTCTGCCATCTCAGGGCGCAAGATCCAGGTATCATTCGACACATGATACGATCCAAATGGGGCACCAGCGCTGTATAATAAAAAACTCGCCGTCACTCGATCACCATGATGTAGAATTCCTTTGATTTTATAGAGAAGTTGCCCACGATTGAACACTTCTGAATTAACTTGCGCTTCGTGAATCAACGGTACAATCGAAATCCCTTGCGCTAAAATTGATTCACTCATTTGATGATAATCAAATACCGATAATTCATCTTGAATATCCTCTGCTCCCATGACTGGATATTCTTTGCGCCCAGCACAAGCACCCGTCTCTTGCATTGATTTAGGAACAACACCAAACATCATAAGGTGTTCGTAAAGCTCATCCCCCCAGCCACCATTCCAACCACTCTCTGAATACGTATATCTATTCAAATAGCGGCTCAAGTCTAATTGGCATAATTGACTGATATAATCGCCTTTCCCCAACGCAGCATCCAACCCGGCAGTGATCGCAAACAACGCACACGTTCCGTACATTCCTTGCTCGAAAACCGGTACATCATTCATACCCAATTGAACTTGGCGCGGATAATGACCAAAAAACCGGGGCGATTGCGTAGAGCGGGTTTCGGCAATAATCCGCCGCGCAAGCGTTTCTCTCGTACGGGATGTCAATTTTAATTTTAATAAAGCAATTGGTTTGGGTAAATACTGA
>CAZBSX010000035.1:0-10172 GCA_964494305.1 uncultured Legionella sp.
TCGCAAGACAAATTCATAGCACGGCAAACACTGAAGCGCGTATTTTTACTCAATATAGGTCATGCACCGTTTATTTCTCAGCCGCAGGCTCTTGCTCGTATCTTGATGGATATCGATGCATTAGAGTTCAATCCTGACCAGAGTACATTCTAACAATAAACAACACCATATAGATCAAATGGCATTTAAAAATTTCAATTTATGGGTGGGGGGTATCTTGATCTTGGCTTGTGTCATGTTGTTTCATTTCTTTTAATTGCTCTTTTCTCTTTAAAAAATCAGTTCTGGGGTCGCTTAATGCTGTTTCTTCACCGGATGCACATTGGTGAGCGGTGCGATTTTTTTCTATGCCCAAGAAATCAATTCGATCATATCCAAACTTGTGTGATAGAGTATTAAGCGTATCAATATGGTCCCGAAAAAGCTTGTTCGTTGCGGTCAATAGCTGGTTATCCATTTGAATTTCTTCTTGAGTACGCCCTAACCCCGCATTTTTCTCCAATAATTCTGTTGAAATAATATACTGATAGATAAATGCAGCGCTTTGTTCATCAGCGGATAACTGATGGCGCACGATTGTCATCAAATCAAAAAAATCTAAATGCGCATGATGAATTTGTTCGATAGCGTCTACGTACTGTTCTAAATGAATATGATTTTTAAAGTCCTCGAAATGATTACAAAAAAAATCATTTACAGTTATCGATTTTTGTATGATTTTTGGTAATTGATCATAAAAATTATGATTTTCATAGATTTTATTGATAAGTAAATCCCATTGTGCAATGAAATTTTCATCTATTGTAGTTGCTAAATCCGAAGTTGGTTGACCGAAACTTTGTAAGCTCTCTAGATAAGCCACAATATTTTCTGGGGCTAGAAGATGCTGTTTTGCAAGCTCAATCAATGAATCAAGAATAACTTTTTCTGGGCGTGGTGCATCGTATAATGGAATGAGATGATGCGATAAAGTGCGCTCGAGAGTCTTATCTCCGGAGCAACCGCCAAAACGGGTGGCGAGTTTGGATAAGTTTTCATAATCGTGATTGTCCAAATTGTAGTGAGAGGCATTTAAAATACGTAGACAACGATTGCTCGTAGCATCCGGGATACTTGACTCCTGATTGTTAACCACTATTTTATTAAAGCCGTTGATTCTTAATGAATCAAGATCAAGATCAAGGTCAAGGTCAAGATCGGAGCTGAGATGTGACGGTTTACTCAAGTAAAACACAATGTCTTTGTAGTTTTTTCCTTCAGGTGATGTTGCTAACGCCTCGATAATAGACGCTCTCCAAGTATTATTTCTTTTCTGCCAATAACACGGGATAAAAAGAGTATGCGTTAAATAATCTTCTATGGTCTTGTTGGATGCTGTTTTCTGTCCTAATAAATCTGTTACAAAATTTTGATTATGCATTTGACTGACTAATAATGCTTTTTCCGCAGAACCTAACGTTTGTTGAGGCGATAATAAAATACCATATTCTCGTGGTGCGAGCCCCATCCCATACATGTGATCAAAATGGGACAGAGGGAGAGAGCGATGAATTCGAGTATTTCGACCGTGTTCAAGTATTTGAGTGCATGAACATGGATTGATAGCAGTTATCTCTTGTGAAAATGCACTTACTTCTTCGTCGGTATAAGAAATAACGAATGATGCAGCAAGTTTTATTGTTTTATTGAAAGGTGTCGTTTCAATATCCAGCGATGTTGGATCAATGTATTCATTTAACCGCATGCTACTAAGATTTAATACAAAATGCGGGTTTTTTTTATGTATGAACTGTAAAAATGCTAGAAGGGATTTATCGTTATTAATATCGTAAGGGTTACCCGTATTATCGATTATTTTGTTGTCGATTAAGCTTTGCAATACAAATCTTAGTCTCGAAGGCGTGGCCTTACTTAAAATGATATAGTAGAGTGGTTGGTACTTTAGTCCATTTCCAAGACTGTCTTGTTGTGGAAATAATGCATCGAACTGTACAGAGTGAACAATATCGATCAAATGTCCTAAATCGCCTAGACCATCGCCTTGTATTTTGTTAATAAATAAAACGTTCTTAGTCGCTGCATCCTTACGCTCAGATCCCATGGAGGACTCGTCGTTTAACCACAATATGCGTATAACCAACTATAGTATAGTGCTCTTCATTGTCAAGACAGCGATCGATTTAACCAAGCTGGCATCTAAAGGTTTAACATACTTTTTTATAAATTCGCCCACTTACGTCTGCTGCTTGCGGATCATTCAGCGCTGAGATTCACCTAGGCGAAAGACTGTCAGCCTTATTAGCCTCACAATCAGCAGTACACGAAGCATTGTCATCGTCATGATGACGTATTGTATCGCTTGATTTTTTTGGGGGCGGCTTCATGCCATCCCAATAACTAACTACGATCAAACCAAGAGCAAACAGAGAAACTGCTGAACCATACATCAGAATAAAAGGAGTGATTTTATCAACAAATGTATTGTTTGAATGAGAAGCACTCGAAGTCTTAGAAGACTGATATTTAATAGACTGATACTGAAAATTAGAAGAAAACACACTCAATGTTCTAAGCGTAGCAGTTCTTATCGGCATGATAGGCACCTTTAAAAATTATTTTGATGGCATCATACATCATGAGTTTATATTTATACAAACTATTCTTTTTTTGTGTCGACCAACCCTATCTGAGTGAGTATGTATTGGCATCAGGTCTTTTTGAAGGCCGTGTTACTATTTTCTAAGTGATTGACCTCTTCAGAGGAAAGCTGAAAATTATGAATGTCCAAATCATCACGCATATGCTGTGGATCTGTTGTGCCGGTTAATGGCAATATTCCTATTTGTAGTGCAAAGCGAAATGTAATTTGTGGAATAGTCTTATCATATTTTATAGCAAGTGATTGCATGTATGGGCTGGAAATATAGGCTTGATTGGCAGTGAGCAAAGAAAATCCTTGATAGATAATCTGGTGTTGTTGACTAAAGACTCTCACATCTTGATCCCAATTGCTGATGGCAAAACATCGGTTTTGTATGAAGGATGGTTTTATCGAAACTTGGTTGTATAGTTCCTGTACTTGCTGAATATTGACGTTTGAAATACCTAGGAATTTTACCTTACCCTCATGGACCAACGTTTCCATAGCTTGCCAGATTTCTAAATCGGCATCGATGATTCCTCGAGATAATGTAGGTCCATGAAGAATATAGGAATCAATGTAGTCTGTTTGCAGATGAGTTAATGAACTTGCAAAAGATTGTTTGACTTGATGGGTCAATGAATCAAATTCATCATAAGGTTTGCGGTTATCTTGGCCATTTGCAGACGTAAATTTTGTTTGAATAAATAAATCATGACGTGTATTTTGACTTGATTTTAAAAATTGTTGAATCGCCAATCCAACCCCTTCTTCGAAATAATGTTTACGTTGGTTGGCAGTATCAATCCCTCTAAATCCGATCTTTAGGGCATCAACCACAAAGCGTTGCGTGTCATCCTCTTTCCATGCGGTACCGTAGATGATTGGAGGTATCGGTGGGTTGCTTGGTTGTTCCGGCGACATAATGACTCCTGTTCGATGAATGGTTTGTGATCACATTCATTTTTTTACCACTTAAGGTACCATTGTTTTTGTTGGCATCCAAATCAATGATTGTATTCACCGAAAAAACAAAATGTAATCGGTCTCTAATCTTGTGCTGTATTGATTACAATAGGTCTACGCTCGTAAAAATGTAAACATAACGTCAAATCGTGTAGAAATAGACTATACTCCGTTTTCAATATGGCATAAGCTAGCGTTTTTTAATTATCGTTATGGAGTACTCATTATGACGCAGTACAAACTATTCGAAAAAAAAACCTCGACACTTTCAAGTGAAGAAGCGAGATTGGTCGTGTTTTATCCCGGCAGTCACCAAGACAGCTCAAAATATATACCAGCATTAGACGCTTATAATATGCATGTAAAATCTTTTGAATTAGCATGGGATGCAGTGATCCAAGAGGAAATCATCTCCCCCTTAATGGCTGCTCAAAGATTAGACACCATAAAATCGACAGAACCATTTAAATCTCGAATGGCGCGCATAGGTCAAGAAACGCTATATTATGCAGTAGAGGCTCCTTATAGCGAATACGCTAAAACAATGAGATCTTACGGTAAAGAATTACTGGTTAAACTTAGATCTGAGCGCTCTGAGGCCGTAGCCACGGTGACTAACATGTCTGTGTTTTTAGAGTCATTAAAAGCATTTAATGCGAAAGAACCGAGCGTTCAAGTATTAAACAACCTAAACAAAATGCTTAAAATAGATAAAGATTATAACAAACTCTGTGCTAAGAAACCTATAGAAAAAGAACCGACAGAACTCACAGAAGCAGAACAGAAAACAGCGAAACAAGACTTAGATAAACTGCAGGATTTGTTAAAAAAATATAATGCTAAATTGAATGAGACACTATCAAAAATTGATGTATATACGAATAGCCTAAGACGCAAAGAGAGTGAAGTACCTGTAGAAGCAGACATGATATGGACGACGCTAGACCGTATAAAAACAATAAATAACCGTGAAAAAAGTGTAAACGAGAGGTATTTTGCCTTGGAAACTCGCACTTTTGACAGTCGATTTGCTAAAAAAGGTTTTAACCTTGGCGTTGGCGCTTCATTCAATGTGTTGGGAAGAGATGATTTAAGTCAAGACGAATTTGATCAATACATGGATAACCATGCGTACAATCATGCAGGATTAAAAGCGGTATCTCTGCAGCATTTTAGAGGGGATGGTCTTTCAGGCCTAGGTAGGGTGACTGCCGCCGATGAGAAAAAGTCAGCGCACACCGTTTTGACAGAGTATTCAAATGACATCTGGCAAAATGTATTTTCAGTGCCAGTACCGCAAAGAAGTATGTCTGTGTGCAATAATTTTAGTTTAAGCTCAACCTACTCTGATCTAGATCCTTTTGTTGGATATGTAACGTCGGTGATGATTCCTGGAGCAGTGCTAACGGAAGCAGCGTTAGAGGATGTTAATGCCAAACAAAAGGCAATGGGTGAACTCGTGAAAACGCTTGATAAAGACATAACCCTATTGTCTTATCAAGGTGAAGGGCTTCTAGACTTAGTAGAAAATAACCTTGCAAATGCCATAGCGCTTATTAAACGTGTTTATCCATCGTTTGCTCAGAATCTTTTAGCGCATAAAGATAAGTCTGATTTGGCTTTAACTCCTGAAGATTGGGTTACTGTTGAAACAAACAATATCACGCTGAATAAGATTTTTGAAACTGGAATAACCACGGAAAATATACAAGAGGCTGCTGATGCACTTATTCGTATTACAGACACAGCACTTAGATATAGTAGGATGAAAGGTGTAACCATAGTTCCTATGGATGAAGCGCTTGCATTACTGAATGAATGTGCAAACGCGGGGGATTATTCTATTGCAGCTTTTGATGCGGAAAACGATCTATTTGGCGCAGGCAATAAAGTTTTTCTCGAGCAGTTCACAACACGTACGTTGGCTCCGAATGGTCAATATAAATTTCAACTGAAGCAAGAAATTATTGATCACGCTAAAGAGACTTACGCAGAAATACTGGCCAAAAAGGTACAATTAGCTGCTACAAATGCAAATGATGAAACTCAAGAAGATCGTCAAGTTAATGCTTGTAGGGTCTAGGCTACTATCTTTGTGCCCGCAAGCAGCACAGCGGCGGGCTCAGGACATTAAACAAGTTTAAAACAACTAGTAGGGAGCTCAATTAGAGTCTCCCTTATGAAAAAAATGCAGATCGTTGAGGGCGTGTCCGCAGGATCCAGGAATTTGGTAAGATCTCTGGAGCCTTCACATACAGCGAGAGATGTAGGCGGTTGGTGTCATTTACAGCCATGCGTGCGTTTGCTCTGGTTTCGATAACGCGTCATGGGCGATTCTGCAGTATTTTTGAGGGAGAGTATGGCATAATTTTAAAATCTGGATACAATGATTCAGAACTCATTTTTATTATCCTTTGTGTCAGATGACAAGGATGCATGTATGCGCATTAGCCTCACAATTTGTTATGTATTATTAGTATTGCTCGGGGTTAGTTTTGCCGCTTTGAATGCTGCCTCAGTGCAAGTGAATTTATATGTGACCAAAGTGACCCTTCCTATTTCCGTATTGATGATTATCACGTTGGGTCTCGGTGTGTTTTTAGGCTTTTGTTTGTTTTTGGGCCGTTACTGGCGTTTAAAAGCAGAGCACCGTAAGATTTCTAATCAATTAAAATTAACTGAACGCGAAATTAAAAATTTAAGATCAATTCCTTTGCAGGATCAACATTAGGGACTGTGATGATCAATTTATGGCCTCTATTATTACCGACGGCAGCGTGGTCTGGCTGGTGGATTGCCAAACGAGGTGCCGATGGAAAAGTGAAACAATCTGAGAACCAATTGTCTCGGGAATATGTTGTCGGCTTAAATTATTTATTGAACGAGCAACCCGACAAAGCCGTCGACGTATTTATTAAATTGTTGGAGGTCGACAGTGAAACAGTCGAAACACACTTAGCGCTAGGGAGCTTGTTTCGCCGCCGTGGCGAAGTAGATCGTGCGATTCGAATCCATCAAAACTTGATTGCACGCCCACAATTAAGTGATTTTGAACGAAAAGAAGCGTT
Organism: uncultured Legionella sp.; assembly: GCA_964494305.1. Classification (GTDB taxonomy): domain Bacteria; phylum Pseudomonadota; class Gammaproteobacteria; order Legionellales; family Legionellaceae. Next base: position 6,676 of record CAZBSX010000035.1, read on the forward strand.
GATGGCTCTTGGGCAAGACTATATGAGCGCCGGCTTATTCGATCGCGCTGAACGCATTTTTATCGAAGTGGTCGAATTAGCGGGTGATCGAGAAATCAGTAGTTTGCGTGGATTGCTTGCGATTTATCAACAAGAAAAAGCGTGGGAAAAAGCGTTAGATGTCGTGCAGAAAATTGAAGTGTGTACAGGTACTCCGATGCATTGTGAAGCGGCGCATTATTATTGTGAAATTGCCGCTCAAGATATCAAACAGAATTCTCCAGAAAAGGCGTATGAATCCATTGAGCAAGCCCTTGCGATTGATGCGAATTCAGTGCGTGCAAGTTTGATGCTGGCAAGTATGGAAATGCAAGCAGGTCGTTATCAACAAGCGATTCAGGCTTTGAAACGAGTGCCAGATCAAGATTCAGATTTCTTAAATGAAATTATTGAACCTTTGGTGTGTTGTTATCGTGAATTGGATAGCATGGACGAATGTATCGCGTATTTAGAGCAAACGATTACCTCGCATCCGAGTGCTTCCGTCATTTTTGTGATTGGAGATTATTTAAGTCGAGAAAAATCTGTGGATTTTGCGATTGATTTTGTCTCTGTACATTTGGGGCGTCACCCTTCGATCCGTGGCTTGAATCAATTGATTCACTGGCATTTGGACTCGGCGTATGGCAAAGTGCGCGATAAATTGCAAATGTTGTACGACATCACGTCTAAATTTCTAGAAAACAAACCTGTTTATCGCTGTGGTCATTGTGGATTCGGAGGCAAACTTCTGCATTGGCAATGCCCAAGTTGTAAACTATGGGGAAAAACCAAACCTATCCATGGGCTTGAAGGGGATTAAGTGTCCAAACTGATCATCGCTTTAGATTTTGCACAAGCGCAGCAAGCACTCGAATTTGTTGAACAATTAAAACCCCAACACTGTGCGGTAAAAATTGGTTCAGAACTATTTACTCGTTCTGGGCCCTCGATCGTAGCAGATATGGTTCGGCGTGGTTTTCGTGTGTTTCTTGATTTGAAATTTCATGATATTCCCAATACCGTAGTGCATGCGTGTCAGGCTGCTGCCGATTTAGGCGTATGGATGCTGACGGTGCATGCGGCTGGGGGTGAAGCGATGCTGAGCGCTGCACGTACTGCCTTAGATACCTATGGGGCTAAACGACCTAAATTGATTGCGGTGACTGTATTGACCAGTTTCGATGAACCTAGTTTGGCAGCAGTGGGTGTGGTTGGATCGCTTCCGCAACAGGTCGAACGTCTCGCTGTATTGGCGCAAGCAGCCGGGGTTGATGGGGTTGTCAGTTCGGCGCAAGAAGTGGCCCGGATAAAAGCACTATGTGGGCATGAGTTTTTATCCATTACGCCAGGGATTCGGTTACCCGGAGATGCGGTGGATGATCAAGTGCGCGTGATTACACCGCAAGCTGCGATTGCTGCGGGGAGTGATTATTTGGTTATAGGGCGTTCAATCACGCGTGCGTCGGATCCGGCTGCAGTGGTGCTGCAATTACAGCAATATGTTTAAAGTCAGTGGCTTCTCGCTGTTTGAGTTATTGATTGTCCTGTTCTTAGTCTCTCTTCTATTCTGTTTTGGCCTACCACTGACCACTCATTGGTATCAAGGCCAAATTGTCTGGGTACTCCAAAAGGATATCGAGCAAGCGATTGCGCATGGTAACCAAGAAAGCGTGATCTTGGGCGAGCCGTTGCGATTAGTCCCATTCCAAAAAAAAGATTGGTCGAGTGGCATGGTTTTGTTGCGAGAACGAGATCTACGTGATCCGAAACACCTTATTCTATATAGCTGGCAATGGCGTGATTCAGTATATCGCGTTATCTGGCATGGCTTTCTTTCGAATGAGTATCTTAGGTTTACCCCAGATCTTAGCCAATCTGCTCAGAATGGATATTTTTTAATTGAAAACCGGGCTCAGCATGGTGTAAAACTGAGTGTGAATCGAGTGGGGCGAGTTCGCGAAGAGATCCGCTAATCCAACAATAGGACTAGCTATGACTCATTTTTAATCGCAGCTTACAACTAAAAATCAAATCGCCTAAAAAGGTATATTAATTACAATGATGCTTATGGCAATGTTTTTGAGTGTGGCGCGTGTTTTGTACGTATACCCTATGAGTTCGCATTAAATAAGGTCTTTCTTCTATATAATACTGGGGGTACATTGGTGACCCATACATGTGTGCATAACGCATTTGCATGAGACGATTGTGCATCCTTCTCGCTCTTATTTGCTCTAATAACAGCATTTCTTCATAATCCGAATACCCCATGCTGGGTTGAACTGAAAAAGTAATCGAAGTATGCGCATCTGCATTCGACCATACCAACAACCCCAAAAGAAACGCGACCAACGTTTTTTGCATGATTCACCCCAATAAACAGTTTGATCTATTATACAACAAACAAAATAAAATATCATCATTCATTCACTTGTACTCAAAAGAATTATACAATACCCAAATTATTGATTCTGGGTATGAATTCATGGTGTCTGGTCCTCCACAGCATTTGCTTCCTTGGTTGACATGTCGGACCAATTTGACCGAACAACTCCATGCCAAATCTGGAGATACTGCCTTACATGTCATTCAGCAGACATGGGAGCCGGCGAATGCTTGGGATCGTCAGATGTTGTCTTTGGAGCCAGGGCAAGTGTTGCATCGCGATATTGTGATGCGAGCTTGGCAGCAACCGTGTTGGTTTGCGCGCACGATTTTGCCTGAGAAGACGTATCAAGCACACTTGTCTATATTTGAGCGATTAAAGCATGAATCGTTGGGCAATTTGATTTTTCAGACGCCATCCATCCAACGCTTAGCTCTTCGCCACTATGCTATTGAACCGTCTTCACCTGAATACACATGGTTATCCGCGTCGACTCAGGTTGATGCACAGCAGTTATGGGCACGTTTGTCTGAGTTTCTGGTTCGAGATGGGGCTGAGGATCATGATGTGACCTTATTTTATTTGGTTGAGATTTTATTACCTCATTTGGAGCAATATTGTTGATGAATCGTTATGGGCGTTTAATGCGTTTCGACAAACCTGCAGGAATTGTTTTGTTATGGGCACCTACTGCCTGGGCATTATGGTTAGCAAATCAGGGACATCCTGCATGGTGGCTTGTGATCTATTTTTTATTGGGTACCACCTGTATGCGGGCTGCAGGATGCATTATCAATGATTTGGCAGATCGCAATATTGATAAACATGTAGCCCGGACTCGTTTACGCCCAATTACCACCGGCGAGATACCAATTCAACACGCAGTAGGCGTCCTGGGTTTATTACTCTTTTGTGCGGCCGGAATTGCTGTACAACTACCGAAACTGTGTTGGTACGAGGCTGTTGCTGCTTTGGCCATTACGATAATTTATCCCTTTGGAAAGCGGTTTGTTCAAGCACCGCAACTGATTTTAGGCCTCGCATTTTCGATGGGAATTCCGATGGCTTATGCCGCATCGAACCGATCTCC
>CAZBSX010000036.1:0-9977 GCA_964494305.1 uncultured Legionella sp.
GCCGCGTCGCTACCTGTTTATCGCGACCAGCACGGGTGTCACGCCTTATCGTTCAATGATTCCAATACTCAAACAACAGTTAGCAACTCATCCTGATTTGTCGGTCGTTATCTTCGAAGGGGTACAAAAACAAGCCGATATTTTATACGCACAAGATTTTATCGAGTGGGCAGCACAATCGCCCCGAGTTTTGTTTCGTGCTTATGTCAGTCGAGAAACCCCTGAAGACGCGCCCGAATATGTACACCAAGGGCATGTGCAACAAGGATTTCCTGATTTAAATTTGAATGCTGAGCAGGACTATGTTTATTTATGTGGCAATCCTGCTATGATCGACGACGCATTTAACGTATTGAAAGAACAAGGGTTTTCAAGTCAACAAATCGTTCGCGAAAAATATATTTCATCGACCAAATAAAGGATATCATCACCATGACCACGTATGACGAATTATCACAAACCATCGACCATTTAATTCAACCTGGAAAAGGTATTTTGGCTGCCGATGAAAGTAACGGAACCCTGGGTAAACGTTTTGCTACGATTCAACTCGACAATACCGCAGATAATCGCCGGGATTATCGATTATTGCTTGCAAATACTGCAGGACTAGAACAATACATTAGTGGCGTCATTCTTTTCGAAGAAACCTTTGCCAATCAAGACGCAAACGGTCAAACCGTCCCAGAAATTTTTCAAGCCAAAGGTATTTTACCTGGCATCAAAGTCGACCGCGGCTTACAAGAATTGCCCAACACGCAAAAAGAAAAAGTCACGATGGGTTTAGATGGTTTGACAGAACGACTCACTGCGTTTAAAGCGCAAGGTGCAAAATTTGCCAAATGGCGAAATGTATATCATATCACTCAGGGCACGCCCAGTATCGCCGCCATTCAAACCGGAGCCGAGAATTTGGCGCGTTATGCTGCCACCTGCCAAGCCTTAGGCATTGTCCCCATTGTAGAACCGGAAGTGCTCATCGATGGCGATCACAGTATCGAGCAATGTGCTGAAGTATGTGAATTGGTGTTGCATGAGGTATTTCATGCCCTCTTTATCCATCAAATCGCACTCGAACATATCATCTTAAAGCCCAGTATGGTCACTTGCGGCAAGGAAGTAAGTCCATTTAGTGCACCCAAAGATATCGCAGCGTATACATTAAGTGTCTTCCATAACACTGTCTTACCCGCAGTCCCTAGTATCAATTTCTTATCTGGGGGACAAACACCGGATCAAGCGACTGAAAATCTGAATGCATTAAACAGCCTTGGCTATCAACCCTGGAATCTCAGTTTTTCTTATGGCCGCGCGTTACAGGAAGAATGCATTCAAGCCTGGCAAGGCAAAACTGAGAATGTGCCCCGCGCCCAAACTGTATTACTCCAACGTGCACGCTTAAATAGCCAAGCATGTTTGGGAGAATATCAAGCATCAGAAGCAATAGCAGACGCGTAATAATCAGAAGCGCGTGCCGCATTCATACTGTAGTTGCGACACGCGAGTTTGTACTTAGCAGTATGCACCCAACGACAGTGTTGTAATCAAGCTTGGTTCTGAGGCTGCCCGGTCCTGGTTCAAGGGTAAGCATGACACTAAGGGCTTTTGATAGTACATAGACGTAATCAAATTTACAGCCACATACAGTGTTAATGCTACAGCAGCACAAATTAAGAACGGTTGTAAGGTCAAACCCAACATCCAAGCACCAAATGGCGCAGCACCAAACAGCGCAGCGCTATCCAACGCAGCCCAGAATACACGATATGCGAGAGTTAATCGCCCAAGTTGTCGTCCCAACTCTCTTAAAACGACGACCGGACAGTACAACATCAAACCACCCGCAAATCCAGCCATTGCAACTGAGCCAACTGCCGGAGCAAGAGCCCCCATCGCTACAACCGAACTCAAATGCAAAGCACTCGCACCAAAAAACCCCAAAGCACCTGCTCCTGCACTATGTACACCCGACCCAATCAACATTCTACCTGCTATAGCCATTTTGTATGTCTCCAACTCCATGAAAAAAGCAATTATATCTCGACTTATTCGAACTGTCACATACAGTCTCCATAATCAATCGTCACCTCATCCAGTGCATCTTTCACATCATCCTCTGCAAACCCCAGATCGCGGCTTGCGGCTAAAATACCACACGCACCATCGGCAAATGTAGTGGTCGGCGTCCAATAATCCGTATTCGCTTTGAGCATCACCTGAAACGCTTTTTTGGGATCCCATCCTGAATGCGTGGACAATAAATAATATAAGCGATTATAGACACCGCTGCTATGATGCACATCCATGCCAAGACGATAATCCACTGCGCGCTCAATCGATACACCATCACGGCTTGGATGCTGAAAAAATCGTAATGCGCCTTTGGTTTTCAATACATCTGCACCAATTTGCCAAGATGCTTTGCCATACACGAAATACTCAGCAGCTTGTGCTGCCATATCCGAAAAGGATTCATTGATACCTCCTGCTTGACCCTGATACAGCAGGCCAGCATGTTGTTGCGTAAACCCATGAGAGAGCTCATGCGCAGTAATACTTAATGACACTAACGGATGCAACAACCCGTCCCCATCGCCAAAGGTCATTTGCCGACCATCCCAAAATGCATTGGCAAAATAGGTACTAAAATGCACGCGACAAATCATCTGCATCGGCTGCTGCCCGGTACGCAAAACCTCGATCCCATATTGTGTACGATACATTGCTTTGACCAACTCCCCGAAATACATCGCATCATTAGAGACCGAATAACTGCCATTGGCTTGGTCATACCCATCACCCGCATAGCCAGTCCAGTACTTGTGATCTTGCGTATCTTCTTCACAGTCAAAGCTTAGCGGGATATTGGGATGCCGTGTCCGATGGCGCATGTCCACCACGACCACATGATCGTTCTCAAGCACGCATAAGCCTGTGCTCTCATCCCGCAACAATTCAAGCGCAGGCAGATCGATACCAAATTGATATTTACCAGTGCGTCGATTACCGCCAAACCCTACACCATGAACTCTCTGCCAACCCGACGTCAACGCGTCCCATTGCAATAAGACACGCGTAGAATCATTCGCCGCGACAATGACCGTAGGCTGACTCGGCATCGCGTGCTCGGGTTGCCAATACACGTGCATTTGATACGCCCAATGCGCGCGATCGTCTTGGTCCACATAAACAATAGGCTGAATGGCGTGCTCAATAATTTGCGCTTCAGGAAATTGCTTACAATAAGTTTGTAACACACGCTTAGCTTTCGTCACAAACTCTGGCGGGCACGCCCCCAAATCGCGGCGTAACTTCTGGTAAATAGCACCATTCATCGTTATGGCCGCAGTCGACCCGGCAAAGCTATGGCGATGCACAATGGCATACCCCCCCAAGACTGGAAATCCGAGATAGCGTTGCTGGAATCGAATATGTTCAGTTTTATCAGTGTCTTTGTGCCGCTCTAACAATAAAAAATCTTGGGGTTTCGCCAAAGCAGAATTGGTATTTTTCTCCGTCAAACTCAGAGGAATCAGCTGTTGTAAGGCACTGAACGACAAATGCGTCAGTGACATACGCTGCGCGGCCGGCGCCATATAGGAAGAACACAATAAAATACATGCATGAACAAACAACAAGGTTGGTTTTGAACACTCCATTGCAAAATACTCCATATCGCTCAGCCCACTATGAAGTAGCAGACGAGGCTTCGGTTAGACGATAGGCAAGTTCCATTCTTGCCACCCCTCGCGGGGCATAGGAGAGAGTGTAATCAACCTTAACGAAGAAAATCAAGAGAAATCAGAGACTACTCCTGTTCACGGTGAAGAGCTTCGTCTCGAACCGTTTTAAAAATGATGAGACAGCAACTAACCCTAGCTTAAGCGTATTTTAAGCCATTCACTGTAGTATTTTTGTGGTAAACATAATGTTGCACGATTTGATCAGCTTGTTCCGCTGTCAACGGTTTGCTAATCACGCCGTCCATAAAATAATAATCGCAATCGTATTTGACCAAATCGGCTTCAAACGACGTCAATGCAATAATCGGCACATGAAGCGCGCCATCTTTCTCTTTTTCAAATTGACGAAATTGTTTGGATAACACATAACCGGAGGTATCTTCTAGGCCAATATCCATAATCACCAAATCATATTTTCCAGGTTGAAACAACGCCAACGCTTGCGCACCGGTATCGGCACAATCCACTTCACAATTCAAAGCCAATAATAATGCCTCTTCCACTTGCTTTGCGACCAGATTGTCTTCCACAATCAACACCCGTGGAGCGCGTGTCATCGGATTGGGGGACCGAATAACCGGTTGTGGCGTTACCTTCGCTTGTTGATGGCGTTGCTCTGGAACCTCCATCAACACGACAACCGCACCGATCACCCGCGCTGCTTGGTCTAACAACGGATCTCGATTGCAAATAAAATGATGAAGTGTCCCATCTGGAAACACAATGGGTGGGATCGCACGCTCGTGCATCGCCTCACCAGAAAAAATCACTGACATATCATCCAAACGAAACGCATCGATCACAGTAGGAGACCATTGCGTCGCCTGCGCTAATTTCTGATAAGGGGTGCCTGAAAAATCCTGAATATTTTTCAAACCCAACAATTCGGTAAAATGTGCATTACACCCCTGTAACACACAATTTTTATCGACCCAATAGACCCAATAGGGCATACAATTCAGAATTGCCGCATAATATTGATGTAATTCATGAGGGTCGATGTGTTTGTTTTTTTTATTTTTATCCACCATCTATTGACTCCAGCCAGTCCATTTTTAACGAAAAACCGTCACTTTAATGCTTAGTATAATATAATTATCACGCAATAGACTTGACGCTGCATTAAGATGGCACTAAAATCGTCACCCTGTTATGGTCTTTTGATCATTTTTTTATACTATACTATGCACCATAACATAGTATGTAACATAATGAGGAAGAATTGAATGCCTACCGTTCGCGTGAAAGAAGGCGAAAATCCTGAATACGCATTACGACGTTTTAAACGTTCATGTGAAAAAGCAGGTCTTTTGACCGAGTTACGTCGTCGAGAATTTTATGAAAAGCCTACTGCTGAGCGTAAGCGCAAGCAAGCCGCTGCAGTAAAACGTCATCTCAAAAAAACCTCGCGTGATATCATCAGTGGCCGTACTGATCGCCGTAGAAGACGTAGTGAATGACCATCAAAGAGCACATTAATACCGAACTCAAAGATGCAATGCGCGCCCAAGATAAGCAGCGAGTGAATGCTTTACGCTTAATTACTGCTGCAATCAAACAAATCGAAGTTGACGAACGCATTGAGGTAGATGACACCCGTTTGTTGGTTATTTTGGACAAAATGGTCAAGCAACGCAAAGAATCTATTCATCAGTTTCAAGCTGCGGGCCGCGATGATCTGGTCGAAAAAGAAGACTATGAATTAGACATCATCCGCCGTTATTTACCTACCCCGTTAACTGATACCGAAATCAAAACCTTGATTGAAGACGCATTTCAAGCCACTCAAGCAGAAAAACTTGCTGATATGGGCAAGGTTATGGCTTATCTCAAACCACACGTCCAAGGGCGCGCGGATATGGGTGTGGTCTCTGCGCTCATCAAAGAAAGATTTTAATTCTTGTCATCCCCCGCGGCGATCTACGCGGGAATGACATTCGATAGGTAATTTTGTTACACTGCAAGACACATTGACCATCATGACATCTATGCAAGGCCTCATCCCACGACAATTTATCGATGAATTATTAACCCGAATTGATTTGGTTGAGCTCATTGACGCCTATGTGCCCTTAAAAAAACGTGGGCTCAGTCATTTGGCATGCTGCCCTTTTCATCAAGAAAAAACCCCTTCTTTTAACGTCATTCCTAAAAAACAGTTTTATCATTGCTTTGGATGCGGAGCGAGTGGCAATGCCATCAGTTTTATTATGAATTATTTACACCAATCGTTCCCGCAAGCGATTGAAACCTTAGCCGCTAAAGTAGGGATGGTTATTCCACGTGAATCGGTTCCAGAGCATCTGAAACAAACCCTGAGTTTGCATACGATTTTACAAAAACTCGCTGACTTTTATCATAAAACCCTGCGTACCCCCGCTAGCGCAGTAGCGATTACGTATTTAAAGCAACGCGGCATCAATGGGAAAATCGCACAGCAATATCAAATTGGTTATGCCCCCCAAGGCTGGCATACGGTAGAACAGTTTTTACCGAAAAACCGCAGTGAATTATTAGCAACGGGTATGCTGATTCAAAAAGAAGATAGTCAACAAACTTACGATCGCTATCGCCATCGGATTATGTTTCCTATTCACGACCGTCACGGCCGGATTACTGGATTTGGTGGGCGAGCACTCGAGCATGATCAGCAGCCGAAATATCTAAACTCCCCTGAAACAGTATTGTTTCAAAAAAGTCATGAGTTATATGGTTTATATCAAATCCTCCAAGCCCATACCACGCTCACTTCAATTGTAATTGTAGAGGGGTATTTGGATGTGATTGCGTTAGCGCAGTATGACGTCACGTACGCCGTAGCAACCTTAGGGACCGCAACGACACCGCACCATATTCAATTACTCAGTAAATATACGCAAGATTTGCGGTTTTGCTTTGATGGTGATAAAGCCGGACGACAAGCAGCATGGCGAGCATTGGAAACTTGCTTAGCTTATTTAGACTCTGGTTTGCAAGCGTATTTTGTGTTCTTACCTGATGGGCATGATCCAGATAGTTTTATCCGTGCTGAAGGCAAAGTCGCGTTTGAAGCCTTGTTACACACCGCCCTCCCGCTCCATCGCTTTTTGTTTGCGACGTTATCCAAAACCATTGATAGCCATGATTTGACTGGTAAAAACCGCCTCATCCATGCAGTCAAACCCTATTTATTAAAAATCACTGCGTGTCCTTATAAAACATTACTCATTGATGAATTAGCTCGTTTGACCCATATCGATCAGCACAGAATAGAGCAACTACTCCAAGAAAATAGTCCTGCACAAACGACTGAAGTGGAAACCAGCACCCCTGTATTACAACGTACGCCGTTACGCAACGCGTTGGCCCTTATCATCCAAAATCCACATATCATCACATCAAATTTACCCAAAATCGACTGGGCCTCGGAAACAGAACTTGAGCATCAATTATTGATGACACTGATCCAACATCTGAGTGAACATCCCAATCTCAATACTGCAACCTTGATTGAACATTTTCGCGAATCCCCCTGGTTTACGTTACTCGGCCAATTTGCCGCGTGGGATCATCAAATCCCTGAACAAGCCCAAGCCACCGAACTTGCAGCCATCCTGCACTTCTTAGCCAAACAAAATCGAGAAGCACTGATTCGGCAATTGATTGAACAATCGAAACAACACAACCTCAGTGCAGACGAACGCCAAACCTTACAAACCCTATTAAGAGAGCGGCATGTGACTTAAACCGACCTCGTCCACACACACGTTTAGCCAAAGATGTCTCTATTTTTAACCAAAATTCATATCCTCTGACCGTTTTGAAAAAAATCAAACAATAAGCTGGCATGTTTTTTTGTGCCAGTTTATAATTAACCATTGTGGATTTGCTGTTAATTCGTTACATCGCGTATCCCTCGCTGTAGCCCAGCAAATACGGAGCTTTCCGGCTTGTTATCGATAATCGCTTTCGGTCACTCGTAGGAATCATTTCTTATCAGTAAAGGCATGTGTATTAATTATGAGCAGCACGAACGAACAAGATCAACAACAATCCCAAATTACGAATGTCATTCGGCTAGGTAAAGACCAAAATTACCTGACTCATGCACAAATTAATGACCTACTTCCTAATTTAGTCGATACCGAAAATTTCGATGTCATCATTTCTATTTTAGAAAACATGAACATCAAGGTATTCGAACAGCCACCCGGTGAAGATGAGCTCATTGCTCTATTCGGTAGTACGGAAGAAGCTCCAGAAGATATGGACGAAGCAGCCACCATTATTGCTTCTGTCGACAAAGAAACCGGTCGAGTCACCGATCCAGTACGCGCATATATGCGTGAAATGGGCACAGTAGAATTGCTCACCCGCGAAGGGGAAATCCGCATCGCCAAACGCATTGAAGAAGGCATCTATCAAGTGCTGCACTCTTTGGCGCATTACCCAGAAACAGTGAAATTGGTTCTGGACGATTATGACCTAGTATTAAACACTGAAATGCGCCTCAATGAAATCATCAGTGGTTTTTCTGATGACGAAAGCGCCCCCCCTTCTAGTATTGGCTCCATGTTGGATGAAGCGCATCAAGAAGAGCCTGATCTTGAAATGTTGGCGGCGGCTGTTGTGGATGAAACCGACGAAGAAGGTGGCGAAGGTGGTATCGAAGTTGACGATGGCCCGAACCCTGAACAAGCCAAAATTTATTTTGATGAATTACGCGAAAACTTTACTCAAGCATTAAACAGCTTGCAAGAGCATGGCCGCACATCACCGCTGACCGAAGTGCTCTTGAATGAAATGTCGGCGTCATTTTTAAAATTGAAACTCACGTCTCGACAAGTTGATCGACTCACACGCCATTTCCGTCAATTACGTAATCATGTGCGCGAATTTGAACGCAATATTATGCGCATTTGCATTGAAAAAGCTAAAATTCCACGCAAATTGTTTATTGATACCTTCCCTGGCAATGAAACTGAGTTAGAATGGGTTAGTACACTAGTCAAACAACATGGGAAAAAGCTAGATATCGATCGAATCAATGAGCTGACACCAGAAATCAGGCAATTACAGAAAAAATTAGCCCATTTTGAACATGAATATGGTTTGTCCGTAAGCGAAGTCAAAGACATCAATCGTGAGATGTCGATTGGAGAAGCCAAAGCCAGGCGTGCCAAAAAAGAAATGGTAGAAGCTAATTTGCGTTTGGTGATTTCTATTGCAAAAAAATACACCAATCGCGGCTTACAATTCTTAGATCTGATTCAGGAAGGTAATATTGGCTTGATGAAAGCGGTCGATAAATTTGAATACCGACGCGGATATAAATTTTCAACCTATGCGACTTGGTGGATTCGTCAAGCCGTAACTAGGGCGATTGCCGATCAGGCCCGTACAATTCGTATTCCTGTACACATGATCGAGACGATCAACAAGGTGCTTCGCGGCGCTAAAAAGCTCATGATGGAGACAGGCAAAGAGCCCTCTCCTGAAGAGCTTGCGAAAGAACTTGGCCTCACTCCTGAGCGGATTCGAGAAATTTACAAGATTGCGCAGCATCCGATTTCCCTTCAAGCTGAAGTGGGGGATAGCGGCGAGAGTCAATTTGGAGATTTTCTTGAGGATACCTCGATTGAGTCGCCTGATGAGGCAACCGGCTATTCGATCTTGAAAGATAAGCTTAATGAAGTGCTCTCTACTCTGACAGACAGAGAGAGGACGGTCCTCATTGAGCGTTTTGGGCTCCTCGACGGGAAGCCAAAAACCCTTGAAGAGGTGGGAGTGCGCTTTAAGGTGACCCGCGAGCGGGTGCGCCAGATTGAAGCTAAGGCGCTCCGCAAGATGCGCCACCCTACCCGTTCTAAGCAGCTCCAAGCCTTCCTCGACATGATCGAAGTAGAGTAATCCCTTTCCTTCTGTCTCTGTGATCTCTGTGATCTCTGTGGTAGAAATTCCCCATCCCTTCCTTGTTTGCGTTAGTGGGGAAGGGAATTACCACCACAGAGATCACAGAGAGCACAGAGACAGAGGGAAAAGAAAGTTCTTAAGTAGATTTAAGCGTAGCTGTGGGCTTTTGGCGCTTTTTTGGAGAAGACGGTTTCTTTGTAGATTTTATTTTAGGTGTAAGGGGAGCTGGGGAGCCGCGTAACAAACCTTCTGTACTTAAATCTTCATTGAGATCTGGCCAGTGAATTCCATAGCCTCCTCCACACAGTTCCCAATAAGATCGTTGTTTTAAGGTAGCTTTTA
>CAZBSX010000037.1:0-9877 GCA_964494305.1 uncultured Legionella sp.
TTAATTCAATAAATATACAAGGCTACCTCTCTAACCTAAGGAAACTTTTACCGAGGTTGGGCAAAAATTGTATTTGTTCTCGCTTTGTATTTTTGGTACTATGTAGTAAATCCAACCATAATTACGGCTATGCGCAGTCTCTTTTTAATCTTGCTCGCAGCAATTTTTGGAATAATGCCGACGTTAGCCATGACCTCTCGAATTGATCCAGCACAGGCAATCAATTCTGCGATCATTCGATACGGCTTGAGTAAAGAACCGCATTTAATTTCCTATTTTTCTAAAGCTGGCGTTGCATATCCTCCAAAAGATATCGCCCTATTGGCTTTTAAAAAAGAACAAGCCATCCAATTGTGGGCAAAGGATAATCAAGAGCATTGGCGATTTATCCATACCTACCCATTAACGGCATCCAGTGGCACATTAGGCCCTAAACTGAAAGAGCACGATCGACAAATCCCTGAAGGGATTTATCGACTCACCACATTTAATCCTTATAGTTCGATGCATTTGTCGATGATGATTAATTACCCCAATGAATTTGATCGAGAACAAGCCAGCAAGGATGGACGCCGTAAATTGGGTGGCAACATTTTTTTACACGGTAAAGCAACATCGGTGGGATGTCTCGCTGTTGGAGATGGTGCGATTGATGAACTGTTTTTGTTGACGCATCGCGTAGGGCTAGGCCATGTGCAATTGATCATCGCACCCAATGATCTCCGCAAAGAAAGCCCTGCCACCAACAAATTTGCACAACCACATTGGTTACCCGAACTTTATCATCGAATTGGGAAAGCTTTAAATCGTTTCCCACTGTCCAAAAAAGCAACGGCATAATCCCCTGTCACTTGCGCTTTTCTATATCAGACTACGTTCTCTCAGCGTAAAATTTTATTGAAGACTTGGCAACCGATGAGAGACCGAGCACAACACTGGATCTTTAGATGTAACCCCATAATTGCTGTGTTGGGCCAAGGCCCAACCTACGCATATTCAGGCGCTATTTTATAAATACCAGGTGCATTGCGTAGGTATTCTTTGTAGTCCATGCCATAACCAAATACATAGTGATCTTCTACCTCAAGTCCGACAAAGTCTGCCTTTTGTAACCCTTCTGGTGTGCGTTTTTGATACTTATCAAGCAAGACCGCGCTATAAACTTCGGCTGCACCCATTGCTGTGATTTCTTTTAAAATTTCCGCTAAAGTCACTCCCCCATCTAAGATGTCATCCACAACCAAGACTGCTCTATTGCGCAAATCGACTCGAGGTTTCATAATCCAATTCAATGTGCTGCCACTCATGGCGCCTTGATAACGCGTTGCATGCACGTAATCGACCTCTAAGGGGAAGTTCAAACGTGTCAATAAATTTCCAGCTGGCACCAACCCGCCAATCATGACACAAAGAATAACAGGGTTTTTATCAGACAATTTTTGCTCAATTTCATGCGCCATCTTATCTAAGGCTTGGTTAATCTCAGTCATCGAGAATAACAAGGTCGAACGTTCAAATACTTCATTAATCTGTTCAGTAATGCTCATAGTAATCCTATATATAAATTGATTTAAACACGAGCCAAATGAAATTCACCCTGCGTCGCAGTACGCAATGGTGTCATGCATGGCTCGTGTTTTTGAATGATCAAGCAATAAAACCCTGCGGGATAAGGCCAGACCATTTTACTCATTTGATTTAAAAACTCCAGCTTACGCAACCAAAATTCACTACCAATCGGAGGTAAATAATAAAAACTGGATAGCCAACACTGCCGGTAACCGCGGGTTAACATAGCATGTTTTAAGGACAAAGACGAACTAAATGGCGCAGATACTTGCGCAAAACACGACAAACGCCCCCAGCGTAACGACGCACCCCAAAGACTCCAGGGATTAATACCCAAAAATACCATATGGCCCATAGGCTTCAAAACACGATCCATTTCATCGATGGGATGTTTATCGCGTGCGCAAATTTCAAGTGTCAGGGGAGCAATAATGCAATCCATACTTTCGCGATCAAACGGCAGCGCATTGATGGAACTGGCTACGGCAAACCCGGATTCAGGACTGAGTACCCATTTGGCTTGATATGCGAACCCATCCAACCAAGGGTTGCTCCCACAATTACCCAATTGCAATAAATACTTGCCCTTGAGCATCATGTGCGCAGACTGTAACTCGGCAACAAATGCGCTCGCAACAGCTTGCCCCTGCGGGGTAAGAAACCAGGCATGCAATGCGGCAAAACTTTGTTGCTCATCCATGTTCAGTGATTACTTGATGGGGATTATTAAGATAATATACTGCTTGCTGTGAAAGTGCTACGTAAATAAAAACCACGCGGTAAAGTCAGGATTTTTTTCCCATGCTCGTCAATACCATAACACAATGAGCGTGCGTCTGCCGCTTTAGGACGCACCTGCAAATACGTCCCCATGCGAGCATCTAAGTCATGCAGTTTCCCTTGCGTAATCATACCGGTTAACTCATACCAATCCTCAGCCAGAATGTTTTGTTCCACCCGTGATGGCGTCCATAATATGGCTTTCCCAATTCTACGATGTGCAAAAGGAATCAATGGATCTGCTTCAATTGGAATCCACAACACGCGCTGTAATTTGCCCCAGCATTGTGAGGTTTCCCAAGTTTGCTCTTGAATTGTTAACAAAGGAATGGCGGTTACAAACGTTGATTCGGCTGGTTTACCTGCTGCGTTAATCGGTAATGTTTTGAGCTCAATACCCAGTTCCATAAAATCAGGTAAAGATTGATTGCCCGCCGTCGCACCTAAGACTTTTTCTAGTGCAGTTCCCGTCCACCCCTTCCGTTGTAAAGCGTGCTCTGGAATAACCAAATGTAAATGCTGGGCCAATTGACCCAAACTATACCCTTCAATTGTGCTGCAACGCGCCAATAATACGGTTTCTGTTATCATTTACATGGGTTTCGGACGAACATGGATACCGAGCTCTGCAAGTTGCGCTGCTCCAGTCGGTGATGGTGCATTCGTCAATAAACACGTGGCTGATTGCGTTTTAGGAAACGCAATCACATCACGAATCGATGGCGAGCCCGTCAGCAACATCGCCAAACGGTCGATCCCAAGCGCTATCCCACCATGCGGAGGACACCCATATTGCAACGCATCTAATAAAAAGCCAAATTTCTCACGCGCAGTTGGTGCATCAATACCCAATAAATCAAACACGGTTTGTTGCAGATTAGGCTGATGGATGCGAATAGAGCCACCTCCAATTTCATAACCATTAATCACAATATCATACGCCTTAGCGACCGCTTTCAACGGATTGGTCCGTAATCGCTCCGGATCCAAATCTTGAGATGAGGTAAACGGGTGATGCATCGCTTGCAAAGATCCAGTTTGCTCATCTTTTTCAAACATCGGCCAGTCTACTATCCAAACCAACTGCCAATCTGAGGTTAATAATTTTCGGTCATTACCTAATTTAATCCGTAATGCCCCGATACCATCATTGACGATTTTTTCTCGATCAGCGCCAAAGAAAATGACATCACCTGTCTGAGCATCCAAACGATCTAAGATCGCCAAAATTTCGTGTTCACTTAAAAATTTTAAAATAGGCGATTGTAATCCTGCTAAGCCCTGTGTGCGATCGTTGACTTTGATGTAAGCCAAGCCTTTTGCACCATATTGACCGACAAACGTGGCGTAGTCATCGAGTTCCTTACGACTTAATTCACATCCTTTGGGCAAACGTAAGGCAACCACTCGGTTCCCTGGCGTTTGCGCTGCGGCGGCGAAAACCTTGAAATCACAGTGTTGCAACAAATCGTCGATATCCACCAATTCCAGTGGATTGCGTAAATCTGGCTTATCCGATCCAAACCGGCGCATGGCTTCAGCATAAGTCATAGTCGGTAATTTTTCAGGAATGATCACACCCAAAATCTCACGAAACACTGTACATAATAACCCTTCAATCAAATGCATCACCGCATTTTGATCGATAAAGGCCAATTCAATATCCAATTGAGTAAATTCGGGTTGTCGATCAGCGCGCAAGTCCTCATCTCGAAAACAACGCACGATTTGATAGTATTTCGGAAAACCTGACATCATCAACAATTGTTTAAACAATTGTGGTGATTGGGGCAACGCATAAAATTCACCCTGGTGCACACGAGACGGCACCAAATAGTCGCGCGCACCTTCGGGTGTGGCCTTCGTCAGCATGGGTGTTTCAATATCGATAAAGCCTTGCGCATTCAAATACTCGCGTATCGTGCGATTTAGCGTATGCCTGAGTTGTAAATTGGCTTGCATTTGCGATCGTCGCAAATCTAAATATCGATATCGGTAACGGAGGTCTTCACCAACAGTTTGGTAATCATCAGGTAAAAACGGTGGTGTTTGCGCCTGATTGAGAATATCCAGTTGCAAACCAAGAACTTCAATTTGTCCTGTCGCGAGATGTTCATTTGCCATACCAGTCGGTCTGGCACGCACTACGCCGGATATGCGTACAACAAATTCATGCCGTAATGTTTCAGCAATTACGAATGTATCCTGTTGCTCAGGTTCGTATACGCACTGCAGCAGGCCAGAATGATCTCGAATATCTAAGAAAATCACGCCGCCATGATCGCGACGATTATGTACCCAACCACAAACAGTTATTGTTTGTCCAATCATCGCCTCATTTACTTGGGTACATTCATGGGTTCTCATATGCCTACCTATCAATAATTCGAGCAAGGATTTTATCATTCAGATTTATTGATAAGCAAGCATTGCATGAAATGTTATTTTTTTGGCTTTGTTTCCATTTTTCAATCAAAATTGGAATTCCACACCAGCCCATCGCGCCTTCAGCAATCAAGATGACGCCCACTAAGAAATAAAACAGCGCACCCATTCCCAATAGAACGCCCAAACATAATATGACCCCAATTACAGTACGATTAATTCGATCATTATTATCAATATTACATTTTACTGGCAGCATAATTCACCTTATTTATAGAGAAAAAGATAGAATACACTGAATTACTTAAAGATCAAACCACTCACCCTCTCAGTTCATAGATTCGCAGTCGAAATTATGGCAGACTTTATACCAATAGATAAATGTTTTAATCCACGAATCACCGCGGCATCGATCGCGGTGCCCAGGGTTGATGATTATTTATTAAAATGGTGTGTGTTATGGGCCGCGTGGTCAAGCCACTGGGATTCAAGAATCGAGAAAAACACGTTTACATTGTCATCGTTAAGGAAACAAGATGTCTGAACATGAAATTATGGAATACGATGTCGTGATTGTGGGCGGCGGGCCAGCAGGGCTAAGTGCTGCAATTCGCTTAAAGCAATTAGCACGCCAGCATAACCAAAATATCAGCATTTGTGTTTTGGAAAAAGGCGCTCAAATCGGTGCGCATATTTTATCTGGTGCAGTATTGGAACCTCGTGCTTTGCAAACCCTATTGCCCGATACTTGGCAAGCAGCGCCCTTATCCACTCCCGTCACCCAAGATCGTTTTTATTGTTTGAGTCAAAATCGTGCCTGGCGCCTTCCTACACCCAAGCCAATGCAAAATCATGGCAATTATATTATTTCTCTCGGAGAATTATGCCAGTTCTTAGCAAAACAAGCTGAAAGCTTAGGATGTGAAATTTATCCTGGTTTTGCAGCAAGTCAACTTCTCTTGAATGATGAGCATGCAGTGATTGGCGTCGCAACGGGTGATTTGGGCATAGACAAAGAAGGTAAAAAGACACCAAATTTTCAGGCTGGGATGCATTTACACGCGAAGCAAACACTCTTTGCCGAAGGATGTCGCGGCCAACTCAGCCAACAACTCATGAATCGATTTAATTTACGACAAACCTGTGATCCGCAGACGTATGCCATTGGCTTAAAAGAAATTTGGACCATTCCCAAAGCGCAACACCGTTTGGGAGAGGTTGTGCACACGATCGGTTGGCCTCTAGATAACGCGACGTATGGCGGATCGTTTCTGTATCATCTTCCTGAAGAAAAAATAGCGTTGGGGATGGTCATTGGTCTCGATTATCGTAATCCGTGGCTCAATCCTTTTGGTGAATTGCAACGGTTTAAAACTCATCCTATGCTCCAAAAGATATTACAAGATGGAGAAAGAATTGCTTACGGTGCTCGGGCTTTGAATGAAGGAGGCTGGCAGTCTATTCCTAAATTAAGTTTCCCAGGTGGCATCTTAATTGGCGATGGTGCTGGATTTTTAAATGTGCCGAAGATCAAAGGGATCCATACTGCCATGCAATCTGGGATCCTCGCCGCAGAAACTTGCTTTGATTTTTTGAAATCGAATCAGTCACCTATTCGCGAAAACATCGCCTATGCAGAAGCGGTAACATCCTCATGGGTAGGACAAGAGCTCTATCAAGTTAGAAATGTGCGACCTGGATTTCGTTTTGGTTTATGGATTGGCTTGGCAGTGGCAGCATTTGAAACCTACCTCAGTCGCGGAAAATTACCATGGACTTTGCAGCATCGTGCCGATCACACTCGACTGAAACCCAGTAAAGCAGCCCCACAAATTCACTACCCACGCCCAGACGGCATACTAACCTATGATTTGTTATCCTCAGTGTATTTGTCGAATACATTTCATGATGACAATCAGCCGTGTCATTTAAAATTAAAAAATCGATCGTTGGCCATATCAGTCAATTACTACCAGTACGCTTCACCAGAAACCCGATATTGCCCAGCGGGTGTGTACGAAATTGTGGAAAGTGTACACGGACCCAGTTTACGAATTAATGCTCAAAATTGTATCCATTGTAAAACATGTGATATCAAAGACCCAGAGCAAAATATCGTTTGGACAGCGCCAGAAGGAGGCGGCGGGCCGAATTATGTGGGAATGTAGCAAAAATTAACTTAAACTTGGAGATTCAGAACGTATCGCAATAGTCGTTTCAATCGATTGACTCCGAGTCGAAAATAAGGTGTTCAATTCATGCTTTGAAAAGACAGTAGGAATTGATGGATGCATATAATGTTGTATTCGCTCTTGATTATGAACGTACGCAATAAGCACACTCAATTGGATACACTGGATTCCTATAAATAGCGTAAGCGGTAAAAACAATTGGTCATTCCCAGCGCTCCATTGCAGCAAAGCATGCGCTTGAAAAATCAGTAAGAGGCAATACCCATCCGCATTAAGTGCTACAGCATATGTAAGCCATCTCGCATAATGTTGATTGAGCGTATTCAGCCGTTCCACAGCATGTGCAAAATTATCTTGTTCAGTGTGTAAATTGTCTTCATTAAATGCCGCTTCATGGTTTTGATTAAACTGCGCCACGTTCATAAAAAAATGATTCGCTTGTAAATTCTCGAGAATAACAGCCTCTTGATTGAATCTTTGTAATTGCCTTTTACTGTCGTGTAAACAACTTAAATACGCCTCACGTAATTCAAAGCGTAAATACATTCTTTGCTGAGCAAGATTATCTTCGGTCCCATAATACCGCTGCAATAAGTTTCTATTATAGGCGATTTGTTCGGCGTTTAAAGGAACATTGGGATCGGATGAACGTTCACAGTAAGACACAAATTGCGTCATCTGTTTTCTTTTGATTTGATGTGCGGTATCTTGGACTTTCAAGTGTTTGATTTTAGCACGGTACAACCGCGCTCCGGCAACAATAACCTCACGTTTTGCGTTTTCTAAGGCAGTCTGTCTGGTATTGTCTTGAGGCATAGTGTTCTTTTTTAATTTAAACTGAGCGAATTATATCATATTTCCACGTTTTTTCAATACAAACGGCCAGAGTGAGTCAGGGCAGCCGCATCTTATGTCCAATTTATAATTGATCTATCCGAGTCACGGATCGGATAGATCAATTCGATTTTTGACAAAAATAGATGTTATAGGGTTCAAATTTTAGATGAGTTTGCCCTGCAGACCAAGTCGTTAATACTGATGTTTTCCATGGCAATGTTTCCACTTTTTTTGATTGCCACACGGACACGCTATATTGCGTGAGATTACAAGTGGAGTGGCCTGAGTTTCAGGTTCAATTTGCGTACCATCCACGTAAAACCATCGCCCATCGGTGAACAGAAATTCACTCCGTTCATGCATCTGACGCACCAGTTTACCATCGACAAACCGTGCGATAAATTCAACCTGACCCTTTGTGGGTGACAGCATAGAGGTACTGAGGACCTGTAATGCGATCCAGATAACCCGTTCCGCCCATAATTTGGCAGAATTGGGGTCAAAACCCTGACTGGCTTTTCCTGCCATCGTCGCTTGAATGTACGCAATATCTGCGAGGCAGTACGCCGAATATCGTGATCGCATCAATGCTTCCGGATCGGATGGCACTTGAAGACCAAGATGGTACGGTTCACAACACTGCGCATAAGACACACTTGACCCACAATAACATGGTTTTTCAATCGTCATGCTTCACGCTCAAATACGTCCAAAAATTCGCTATATCCCCCTTTAAAATCCTGAACTTTCCCAGTGGGTGGATAATACAGAATACGAGTAGCAAATTTTTCGATAAAATGACGATTATGGCTGACCACGAGCAAAGTTCCGGTATAAGCCGCCAATGACTCCGCCAAAGCTTCAATCGTTTCCAAATCCATATGATTGGTCGGCTCATCTAAAATCAACACATTGGGTGCTTCTAAAATTACTTTAGCCATTAATAAGCGAGCGGCTTCTCCGCCGCTTAACGCCAAAATATTTTTGTCCACTTCATCTTTTGTCAAGAGCACTTGACCTAGCGCTTTACGAATTTGCTGTTCAGTCACTTCAGCGACTTCAGAAGACAACCACGATAATACCGTTTGTGACTCATGCAACAAATCATGGTGATCTTGAGAAAAATAGCTGACACGCACTTCCGGCCCCCAAGTGATGTGCCCTGTATCCGGTGGGATGAGATCCAGCATCAATTTGAGTAACGTCGATTTACCACGGCCATTTGCACCGACTATCGCAATTTTATCATGTCGATTTATGGTCAATCGTAAATCTTGAAATAAGACACGCTCCTGAAACGCTTTGCTTAATCCTTCGACTGTACAAACGAGTTTCACCGAAGGTTTTTTAGGGATCAGATGAAATACTGGCGCAACCCGTGAGCTTTGTAAAATATCGGGTAATTCAATTTTTTCCATCATTTTAATGCGCGAACGCGCTTGAGCCGCTTTCGAGGCTTTGGCTTTAAAGCGATCGACAAATTTTTGCATGTGCGCTATTTTATCTTCAGCCTTGCGGCGCTCTACCATTTTTTGTGACTGAATTAACTCTTTTTCTACTAAAAATTTCGCATAATTTCCAGAATATTGACGAATTTCCCCAAAATCAATATCTAAAATTGCATCCGCCAAATGATTAATAAAATCCATGTCATGGGAAATAAAAATCAATAAACCCGTATACTCATTTGCTAAAAACCCCTCTAACCAACGAATCGATTCAATATCAAGATGATTGGTCGGTTCGTCTAATAATAAAATACTGGGATTTTGAAATAAGGTTTGTGCGAGTAACACACGTAACTTATACCCACCGGATAACGCGCGTAGCGGTTGATCATGGTACGACGCAGGGATGCCTAAACCTAATAAAATTTTCTCAATGTGCGACGGTGCAGCATATCCATCTTCTTGGTAAATCAGATGCTCTAACTCGGCATAGCGTAACCCTTGCGCTTCAGACCAGGGGTCAATCAAAAGTAAGGCTTCTCTTTCCTGAACAGCCGCAGCCAAACTCGCACGCCCTTCCATCACAATATCGCGAATCAACGTATCTTCATAACGGAATTGATCTTGTTTCAGCCAACCAATGGTTGCATCTTTTGGTTTGACAAT
>CAZBSX010000038.1:0-9845 GCA_964494305.1 uncultured Legionella sp.
CATTTCACATCATACACAATGGTCGAACCTGGATTTGCACGCAAAACATGCGGCGTGTAAAACATTAACAAGCGATCAGGCCAAATTAAAGTTCCTTGATCAGTCACAACCCCTAAGCGATCGGCATCACCATCAAAAGCCAAACCAAGATCAGCATGATGCGTGTGAATCGCAGCTTTTAGATCGGCCAAATTGGCTTCAACGGTCGGATCTGGATGATGATTCGGGAAGCGGCCATCAATCTCGCAATAGAGCTCGATCACATCACATCCCAATTGACGTAGTAGGCTCGGCACAATTACGCCACCAATCCCATTACCACAATCAACCACGACCCGTAAAGGACGATGCAACGTAACATCACTCAAGATACGTTGACTGTAATCGGTCAAAACAGATATTGTACTGAACTGACCTTGGCCTTGCTGCCAAGACTGCGTCTGAATCAGATCATATAAAATTTGAATATCATTTTGTGCTAATGTTGTGCCTGCTAATACCATTTTAAGGCCATTATACTCTGACGGATTATGACTACCAGTCACCATTAATCCACTATCGATTCCGTTGACATGCGTTGCATAATACATGACTGGTGTTGGGACGAGGCCGAGATCAATCACATCGATGCCACTGTCGAGTAACCCAGCACTTAAGGCCGCCACTAGGCTTGGACTGGTTAGACGACCATCCCGCGCAACAAAAATTTGAGTACGACCCAATGTGTGCAGGCGACAAGCAATCGCTTTCGCAATAGTGTAAAAAACATCTGCATTGATTTGCGACCCAAAGATACCTCGAATATCATAGGCTCGAAATATGGACTGATCTACGGCACAGATTTGATAAGTTGATTGGTCGTTCATCATGCTCTTCCTGAACTCCCAAATCCACCTTCGCCCCGATTCGTTTGCTCAAACGTCTCCACCACCTGAAATCCAGCACGGACTACAGGTAAAAATACCAATTGCGCGATTCGATCGCCCGGTTGAATTGTAAAATGCTCTTGATTACGATTCCAACAGGATATTTTCAACTCGCCTTGATAATCTGAATCAATTAATCCTACCAAATTGCCTAGTACGATACCATGCTTATGACCCAAGCCTGAGCGGGGCAAAATGACTGCTGCCAACATCGGATCGGCAATATAAATCGCTAAACCGGTCGGCAACAAAACAGTTTCTTGCGCCTGAATTTGCATAGGCTCATCAATACAGACCCGCAAATCAAGGCCGGCTGAACCCTGCGTTGCGTACTGCGGTAATTCAATGGTATCTCCGACGCGCGGGTCTAGAATTTTAATTTGAATAGACGGGTTCATCACAACTCCTAGAAACAAGTTTCAAAGCTTCAGCAATGAGCATCATAATCTGCCCTGCCAAAATAATTTTAGGTGCTAACGCAAATTGAATGTGCTGATTCGCAGTTAAGACTGTAATTTGATTGTCATCACGTTCAAAGCCCAAGCCATCGCCCACTTGATTCGCAATGATCATATCCACATGCTTCGCATGTAATTTCTCTTCAGCGTGTACTAAAACATCATGCGTTTCTGCCGCAAATCCTATCACCATCGCTGCACATTGACTCGCAACAACTGCCGCCAAAATATCTGGATTTTTTTGTAAAGCAAGCGTTACCGTTTCACGATCATGCCGTTTCATTTTTTGGCTTTTAGGCTCAATCACTCGATAATCAGTCACAGCCGCTGCACCAATAAATACTAGACCCGGTTGAAGAGAAGTCCTTACTGCGCTTAACATGTCTTGTGCCGAATTGACCAGAATACGCTGCACACCGAAAGGTACTGGTAATGTACAGGGGCCACTGATTAACACAACACGCGCACCAGCAACGGACGCAGCTTGCGCCAACGCATACCCCATTTTACCTGAGCTATGATTGCTTAAGTATCGCACAGGATCAATCGCTTCACGGGTTGCACCTGCGGTAATCAATACATCTCGACCTTGGAGTACGTTCAGTACAGGATACAGTTGTAACATCGAGACAATCGTTGCCGGTTCCACCATGCGCCCTAAGCCTACATCACCACATGCCTGAGATCCCTCATCTGGTCCACAAAATATGACACCCCGTTCGCGCAATAGCGTACAATTTGCAATCGTTGCCGGATGCGACCACATGTTTTGATTCATCGCTGGGCATACCAAAACGGGCGCGCTACTGGCTAAATACAAAGTCGACAGCAAATCATCGGCCAAACCATGCGCCATTTTTGCAATAAAATTTGCAGAAGCGGGCGCAATTACTAAGAAATCCGCCCAGCGCGCCAATTCAATATGGCCCATAGCACGCTCTGCCTGCCCATCAAATAACTCAGAACGCACTTCCTCACCAGACAGCGCTTGAAACGTCATCGGTTGCATGAATGCGAGTGCACCGCTCGTCATAACGACTCGAACACGGGCACCAAGTGCACATAATTCACGGACCAAATACGCTGCTTTGTAAGCAGCGATGCCACCGCAAACACCTAATACGATTTTGGTACCAGTCAGTTGACCAGCTAAAGGCCAAATTTTGGGGTCAATCATTGAAAAACTCTTGGGCTAGAAGCACCGCTTAGACTAACCCCAGATGCAATAAATATCAAGTAAAATCAAACATCAAAGCATGATCTTGCTTGTCATAATGGTTAAAAGATTTACATGTATAACGAATTCTTATAGAATCAAATCAGCCATCATCATTTAGGATATCTTATGCGTGCTAAGTCACTTGTTCCAGGGATTATTTTTCTGATAGGCGGGATAAGTACGGCGTATCCTTGTTTAGCGACTTCGGTAGAAAATGAGTCGGACGCGATGCAAATCACCACTCATTTTAATGACTTAACCGGGATCGCGTGCGATAACACGGCGCAATACTGTGTTGCGGTAGGTATCAACCTACACCCTCATACGATTGATCATCTGATCTATACGACACAAAACGGCGGTGTCACTTGGCGCAGTGGTGCTGTATTACCTCATCCCAACGTTGAAGATGCCATTGAAGATCCAACATCGAGTGGACAAAGTTTCATGACGGTGCGTTGCAGTAGCACAGGCAAAGATTGTCTCGTAGCAGGCACCACGATGATTAACGGTCATCCCACGCTACTTACATATGCGTCACATGATGCTGGATTCACTTGGAGCGCACCAAGTTTAATTCCGATTGCGAATCAATCTGAAGAACAAACCTTAACCGACGATTATCCTTTCTTACGATTAAAATGTAATCCTACCGTCACGCAATGTGTGTTAACAACCAATACGGTATTACACAATCAACATACGCCCGTCATTTTTAGCACTCAAAATGGTGGCGAAACTTGGGCAAATGGCGTTTTACTCAATCAGTCATCCAACACGCCCAATGGAATCGACATTCTTGATTTGGGATGTGATCAATCAGGTTTGATCTGTACAGCACTGGCAACTGCTGCAGACTCTGACGATGCGACGAGCAACGAAATGACGATCCCAAGTTCAATGATTTATTCTACGCATGATGGCGGCCTAACTTGGTCTGATGTAAAACCGATGATGATGATCACTGGCGCCAATCAAGATGCTATACCATCGCAACATGACCGACTTTCACTCTTAACCTGCGACCAATCTGGATTAAGTTGCCTTGCATTGGGTAGAAAATCGTTTATAGAACACACAGGTAATACCCAAACATTGATTGCCGATACCCATGCATACCTCACCAAAAATGGCGGTTTAACCTGGCTTGATATGACAGCAATCACTTCTGAT
Organism: uncultured Legionella sp.; assembly: GCA_964494305.1. Classification (GTDB taxonomy): domain Bacteria; phylum Pseudomonadota; class Gammaproteobacteria; order Legionellales; family Legionellaceae. Next base: position 3,777 of record CAZBSX010000038.1, read on the forward strand.
GATAAAAATTATGATAATATTTTTACCTCAGTCCATTGCAATACCAACCAGAGAATCTGTGCAGCCGTAGGCGTCGCAGTTACCGTAGCTGATGAAGATGATAATGCGCAATCGCATCCAATCATCTATACCACGACTGATGGTGGAAAAACTTGGCAGAAAAAACCACTGACCCCACCCACTGGCGTGATGAGCTTATTACTCGATGTTTTCTGTTCTGACGATACAGAATTATGCCATGCAGTAGGTTTGCTCCCAAAAACTGCCTAAATTGGTATACATTGCCGCTGTCGCGAAATAGCACGTGTTTTCGGAGATGGTAATCGTTTTCATTCAAATCCATTTATGTTAAAATATTTTCCTTTTTGGTTTTTATTATGCCTAATCCTTATATAAATTCTAATCCTTCGCTTGAAGATGTCAATGCGCTAGATCCAAATGAACTTATCATTCTTCATCCAGAAACACCCATTGCTTTAGCCACTGCTTTTGCACAAGGGTTGCCTCCCAATCGAATTATTCTGATATTAAAAGACACCGATTCTAATTTAAGTTCGGCGGTTGCACGTGTATTACCATACAATGTGATTCTTGTTTTAGAGGCCACAATGGGGCAAGATGAAGGTCAGGCTATTGTTAAGCATTTGAATCCAACAAGCCTACTCACACTCATGATTGAAATGCCACTCAACATCAGATTGGCAATTTTGCGAGCACTACCTACTCCCTGCCGTATACATCTCGATGAGAGAATTCAAAGCACAGACATTCCTGATACCATGGACGCTATACCGCGAGACGCTCATGTTAGAATAAGTATGGCTACTCCGCCCTCCACGGCAAGCGCAGTGGCACAAAACCTGTATAAAGGTCAGCTTATGTGCTTCGATCCTGGGTGCTCTGAATCACTCATGCTTGCAGCAGTACGCAATTTACCCACACTCAGAGTCATGATGTTTCATATAGGCATGCCATTCACAGTCATTGAAAGCATGGGGCCTAATATTGCGTTGTTAATTCCTCGGGGCGACGTTCCAGAGTCTTTGTCTAGAGAAATTGCTCGCCGCATTCCTTCCGACGCTTCTACAATTACTATACCTCAGCATACTGAAGCCACGATCCTAGCAATCGCCTCAGAACTCCAACCAAGAGCCAAACTTCAATTACACCAGGATCTGCCTACAGAGAAAATATTGATTGCCTGCCGTGCGTTGGCTGCAGGGACCACCTTAATATTAACTTCTTGCTTAACACTAAAGAACTATTTACAAATTGCTCGAGCTTTGAATCCTGACGTTCATGTTGAATTAGATCGCAGCCTTTCCTTAGAAATCAGGACAACTTTTATTACTGATTTGTATGGAATACGTGAAACCTATCAATTATCCCTTTTCCCTGCTGTAGAGCGCCAAAACACCTCGCATAACATTAATCCAAGAGATCAAATCAGCATTGATACCTTCATCGGATATGAACTGAGTGAGCATGGGACGTTCTATGCTGGATTTAATGCGCTTGAAGATGGGATCAAAATCACTGTATTAAATTATCTCATTCAAAAAAATACAATACCAGATTTTTCATCGGATCCTGTTCTTGAGGACATTGCGACAGAATTAGATGGAGGAGTTGGACTATTTAACGATCTAAACGCATCTATAAAAAAGATAGTACCTTCAGCTCATATACCCGATGATATCATGGAAGAAATTAAAGCAAACATTGTTTTAAAGCTGGAAGAACTACAAAAAACAGTAGAAAACAAAATCACTGATTCTTGGGGACCTTCGTAAGGTTCGCCTGTTTATAGAACAAAATGACACACTAGGTAACATCCCTAAAGCTTTTTTGCATTCTTCTTTGTTTCAATTTGGGCACAATTTTTCAGTATACTTCGATCTGCCCCCTCTCCCGCGCTAGAAATTTGAGTAGTATGATACTGTCGTTCGCGGGATGAGGGTTGGGGAGAGGGAATGTACCTAACTGGCATGATGTTTGTGACTATACTATTGGCATTAAAGTAGCGCTGTCATGATGACTTCTAGGATCGATGGCGTTTGCTGAAAGACATAATGATTCCAAAAACGCAACACTTTAAATCCATGTGCGATTAACCAATCAGTGCGCTTCGTATCATAAAATTGATTGTCCATGTGTTGGCCACCATCAAGCTCGATGATCAGTCGTTTTTCAAGACAGACAAAATCAACAATATACGCGCCTATTGGTACCTGTCTCTTAAATTTAAATCCCTGTCTATTCGCTCGAAGATAATACCAAAGATGTCGTTCAGCATCAGTGCTGTTTTTTCGTAAATCTCGAGCACGTTGTCTTAGCGTAGATTTTTCCATTTCCCTCTCCCCAACCCTCATCCCGCGAACAGCAGTATCATACTACTCAAATTTCTAGCGCGGGAGAGGGAGAAGATCGAAGTATACTAAAAAATTTATGCTCAAATTAAGACAGAGAAGAATGCAAAAAAACTTTAGGGACGTTACCTAAGATCGCAATATTTTTTATTTCATCGGATGACCAGGTTGTAGGCCTTGGCCCAACCTACATTAGATCATCAAATCACGATACTACCCCTAAAATCTATTCACACTTCTTCAGTTGTACTCTCGCACTTTGTGCACATAAAAAAAACTTAGATTTAAAATTTAAATCATACTGCTCTAGTTTGTTGATCTCTAGTTTGCTACCATACAAACATAGTGCCTATATTTTCACTTTTGTGCCGATTAGTTCCACAAGATCTATCTTCATAAATACGATGAGTATAGATACAAAAAATAATAATAATAAAATGGACTCAACTATGTTCGCACCCAAGGAAACCCCTCTCGTAACCGAGGATATTCAAGAGCTCTATTACGTTGTTTCAATACATAATTTAGCAAGCATCTTAACCCACGGTGTTTTGTCGCGTAAGACCGCTAACAAACGAAAACTGTACAATCAACATCATGATATTTCTAATCCAGATATTCAACATAGAAGAGATCGCTTGATTGTTTCACCTGGCACACAGACCAAAAAAAACCTCCACGACTATGTCCCGTTGTCTTTACAACCATTTAGCGCTCTGTTGCTCTCAGTTCAAAATACAGTCAATGCAGAAGATCTCTGTATTTTGCGCATCAGCAAAAACATCCTGTCCAAGCGTAAAGACGCTATCCTAACCAATAAAAATGCGGCTTGTTCTTCAAGTCGATTTTTTAAACCTCTAAAATGGTCTCTATCTCCCATTTCATCCAAAGCTATTCGAAGCCGATGCTTAAAAGGAGACAATCGCTCTATGAGTGACGAAGAGTTCCGAGATCATATGCAGAAACGGCAAGCAGAGGCACTGTTTTTTGATATAGTACCTGCCCACTACATACGGGGTATTCTTGTATCCAAATCATCAACGCAACAAACCGTAAATCGCATCGTATACCATGCACAGCGCAATGACATTCCGGTCCAAGTTCATCCCAGTATATTTCCTAAGCCACAGGCAAATGCCTTTACGAGCTCTTTTGAACCATTGAATATGATTCTCGATTTGGATGAAGAAAACCTGGATGCGCAAGAGTCGTCTGTGAAAAAGATGCGCACATCCTAATTTTTTTGGTTGGAAAGCAAGATGCAAGACACTCAGATCTTAGAAGAAGCGACGAGCGGGGTTAGTAAACCGACAACTGCTGTGCAATCAAAGATTCAATATCTATCCAGTGGTGATTTATTGAAATCACCATGCCAAACGTATGTAAACGCAGTTAACTGCGTCGGAGTGATGGGCAAAGGGATTGCATTAAAATTTCGACAGACATTCCCAGGCATGTATCAAGATTATCTAAAAAAATGTCATGACAGAGAACTTGTGCTTCAAAAACCGTATCTATATCACCAAGATCCAGGTCCATGGATCATCAATTTTCCAACCAAAGGACATTGGAGAACAAATTCTGTTCTAAGTGATATTGATCAAGGACTTGCTTACCTCGCGCAACACATTCCTGTTTGGGGGGTTACGTCGGTGGCAATTCCAGCATTGGGATGTGGCGAGGGGGGCTTAGTCTGGGCGGACGTGCACGCTCTTATTCTAGAGCATCTGGGTCCCTTGGGGATTTCGATTGATCTATATCTCCCACAACACATGCCAAAGCACACTCGCAGCATGACCCAGCCGACAGATAAAAAATCTGGCCAAAAGAGAGGCCAAAGCACGGAGTTTTTCAAACCCTCTCTTAAAAAAATTGCCAGCAGCACCCCTGTAGAAAAAACCAAAAACAATCAGATTGGAAATGGCCCGACGACTTGAGTATTAATCAAATACGGTGGGTTGTGGATTTTGACTTAACTTGTAGAGTTGCATCATTTGTTTCAGCGTAACACGCGGCGTAGACAAAGGTGGCAGATTATCAATGGAGAAAAAATCAATCTCAGAGATTTCAATATTCGGCTTAGGCTCTCCCGATAGCAATTCACAGTGAAACATACATTTATACATATGTGGCCACTGCAGAGGATTATCTTGCTTTAATTTATCCCATAAGGCCAATAAGGACAGTGGTTTCACTAAAAATCCGGATTCTTCTAAGGTTTCTCTAACTACAGCTTCCGAAGGTGACTCATTCACATCCACGAAACCACCAGGTAAAGCCCATAAACCGTCAGCGCGCTCTCGCACCATAAGGACTTTGCTATCTTGCATTGTAAACGATCGGATATCCAGAATTGGAGTCGCATACGCATTTTGTTCAATGGTAAATAGAGATTTGATCAGTTCAGGAGTAGAGCTCGAAAGCTCGGCTGTGATTTCACTCGTTATATCAAGAATTCGCAAAAATCGTTCGCGATCATAGGCGCTTTGGGTATAGGTCAATCCGGAGCGACTCAGGGCTTGAATCTCTGAAATCCACAACAACCATTGTCTCGGATCAGTAGCCATAGTATCTCGGATTCTTGTTGTGATATTTGGGTATAGTTAAGAAAGTAAGTTGGGCCTTAGCCCAACGGAGTCTGGCTGTTGGGCTAAGGCCCAACCTACTGATTATTCTGGAGACGTTGTTGCTACTTCTTCCGCATTTTCGGGTGCAGTTTTTGTTGCTCTGTCGACCAACTCAACAATAGCCATAGGCGCATTATCACCAACACGATTACCGCATTTCAAAATACGCAGATAGCCTCCAGGACGTTTTTCATAACGTGGCCCAATCGTAGTAAATAATTTACCGACTGCTGCCTTAGACCTTAATTTAGCAAAAACTCTACGCCGAGAAGCAACCGAATCAGTCTTGCCTACAGTAATCAAAGGCTCGATATGACGACGTAATTCTTTGGCTTTCGCTACAGTTGTCTTAATCAGCTCATGCTCAATCAAAGAACAACACATATTTGCGAACATTGCCTTTCTATGGCTAGATGTCCGATTCAAAGTTCGACCTGCATTGCGATGACGCATGATTATAACTCCTAATCCTGAATTAACAGCCTGATCACACAACAATGACTAAGGCGCGCTCAGTCATTGTTGTGATAATCTTATTCCCCTAAATTTTTAGGTGGCCAATTTTCTAATTTCATACCCAAAGAAAGTGACCGTGCTGCCAAAACATCTTTGATTTCAGTTAAAGACTTTTTACCTAAATTAGGAGTCTTCAATAATTCATTTTCAGTTTTTTGCACCAAATCACCAATATAATATATATTTTCTGCTTTCAAACAATTTGCAGAACGAACAGTCAATTCGAGATCATCAACTGGTCTTAGCAATAACGGATCAAAATCGTTTCGAACTTTGTTATCCGCGCTAGACTCTTCAAAGCTCATGTCAACAAAAGCATGCAGTTGCCGTTGCAAGATGCTCGCAGAAATTCGAATTGCATCTTCCGGGTCAATCGTGCCATTTGTTTGTAGCTCAATCGTTAATTTATCCAAATCAGTTCGATTTTCAACTCGGGTTTTATCAACAAAATAAGATACTTTTTTTACTGGGGAAAAACTATTATCAATTTTCAATTTACCAATAGATTTAACCCGAATTTCATCTTCAAATTCCATAGGTAGTGTTTCAGCAGAATG
>CAZBSX010000039.1:0-9829 GCA_964494305.1 uncultured Legionella sp.
ACCAACGCGCACAAACCCAATTATTGGAAAATCTCTACCAGCAAATCATCCGTACCCTTGAGGATACGCAACGTGAGGTAGAAGCATGGATAAAATCGCATGAATAACAGGACACTCGGTGTATCTCTGAATAACCGGGCATAAGCTCGGGCTCGTATTGTCGAGCATCACGTTTCATATTACGTTTTTAAGAAAAGTTGCGTGTAATACGGTCTTCCCAATTTATCGCGCACAATCCCAATCCCAGTTTGATCATAATGACCTAGAATATTGTGTCGATGTCCTGGACTTTTAATCCAACCTTCCGCGACTATTTTGGCCGTTTTATAATTGTAGGCCACATTTTCTGCGCCACCTTGCGCGGTTTGAATCTTTTGCTGCAAATGCGCCATCCGCTGTGGAAAGCCATCGTGCCCGAATTCAACCCGATGAGCTGCCATATCTGCACTATGCTGGCGCGCTTCTTGGGTTAAGACCCAATTCATGTGTAATTTGGGTAAGCCTTTTTGCACACGAAATTGATTAATGTAAACCAAGATATCCTCTGCCACATCCTTGTCTAATGAACCAGCGTTCACACCAGCAACCATGCTGAAACATAAACTGATTATCAAACATAACACGTTCATTTATTCACTCACTTTTGCTATTTCATCTGTTTTAAATTTGATGTGATCCTGCCATATGTCTTGTCTAATGATCGTTGCATCGCGCTCAGGACCTGTAGATACGATTGCAATCGGTATTTCCAAGATCCGCTCCAAATAAGCGATATAATTTCGCGCATTGGTAGGCAATTCCGCCATACTCGTCACATCCACTGTAGACGTTTGCCAACCTGGTAATGATTCATAAACAGGTTCTAAACCAATAAAATCTTCCGCAGCATTAGGAGGCGCTTGATAACGTTTGCCATCTTTGTCGCGATAAGCCACGGCAACTTGAATTGTATCCAAACCATCTAAGACGTCTAATTTGGTCAAACACAAGCCCGTGATGCTATTCAATTCGACCGCTCGCTTCACCAAAACCGCGTCAAACCAGCCACAGCGTCGTGGACGACCAGTAGTAGCACCAAACTCCACACCACGTTCAGCAAGTCGCTTACCAATGTCATCATTCAATTCTGTTGGAAATGGCCCAGAACCAACCCGAGTGGTATATGCTTTGGTGATACCCAAAATATAATCTAAATCTCGCGGACCGAGTCCAGCACCATTGGTTACACTGCCAATGCAGGTATTGGAAGAAGTGACAAACGGATATGTACCGTGATCAATATCCAGATAGACACCTTGAGCGCCTTCAAACAGCATCATATCACCACGCTTGTGATGCGCATGAATTGCTGTTGTCACATCGGTAATCATGGGACCTAAATTTTTGGCCCAATCCCTTGCATCATTCAAAATCGCCTGCACATCAATTGCAGGTTGCTGGTAATACTGAGTTAACATAAAATTATGATATTCGAGTAAAGCAATAAGCTTTTCTTCAAAACGTGCCCTATGCAATAAATCATTCATTTTCAAAGCACGGCGCGCAACTTTATCTTCATAGGCAGGACCAATCCCACGCCCAGTTGTACCGATTTGCGTATGCTTTTGCTCACGTGCTTTATCCAACGCAACGTGACAAGGTAAAATGAGCGGACAAGCAGAAGCGATGCGTAAACGACTTCTTACATCCAGGCCCGCTTGTTCCAATGCATGGATTTCAGTCAATAAAGCTTCCGGGGAAACCACCACGCCATTGCCGATGTAACAATGCACTTGTGGTCGCAAAATACCTGAAGGCACTAAGTGAAGCACGGTTTTTTGACCATTAATCTTGAGCGTATGCCCCGCATTATGCCCACCTTGATAACGAACCACTGCGTGCGCATGCTGCGTTAACAAATCAACAATCTTCCCTTTGCCTTCATCACCCCATTGCGTCCCAAGTACCACAATATTTTTAATCATAATTTACCCGATTCTTTCATCCATCAGTCGCTGCAAGTTAGGTCGAATCCAACTTACCCTTTCAATTCATGCTTCCATTTAAGGCGCAGTTTTTGCGCCTGTCATAGAACGAAAATAACTAAAAAAAGCACTGTTTTGATCTAAAACCAACACATCTCGTTTTGTTCTAAAACTTTCTTCATACGCCTTCATACTGCGATAAAATGCAAAGAATTCTTTGTTTTTACCAAACGCATTGTTATAAATCTCTGCAGCTTTCGCCTGACCTTGCGCACGCACAATTTGTCCTTCACTGCGTGCTGTCGCTAAAAGTACGGTGACGGTTGCGTCCGCTTCCGCAGAAATTGCTTCCGCTTTGGCATGACCATCAGCGCGATGATGATTTGCAATTTTTTGCATATCAGCACGCATTCTTTGATAAATCGCATTACTGGTATTCGCCGGCAATTCAATGCCTTTGATACGGACATCGACAACATGAACACCCAATTCACTGGCTTGACGTTCAGCGCCATCTCGTAATACATCCATCATATCGTCGCGTCCACCAGAGACCACTTCCGAAATAGTCCGTTTACCAAATTGTGCACGTAACGAGGTATTGAGTTGTTGTTCTAGCAAAGTTTCTGCTTTGAACGCACTACCCCCAGTCGCTTTAAAATATCGAGCCAAATCTTCAATCCGCCATTTGACATAGTAATCCACCATCACGTCTTTCTTTTCTTTGGTTACAATACGCGATGATTTAATGTCTAAAGTCTGAATTCGCGTATCAAAAATGCGCACAGTTTCTATCAAAGGCATCTTCAGATGCAAACCAGGCGCTAAGACCAAGCAAGCATTCGTCTGGGAATCCATAACCAATCGTCCTAAGCGCAGTACAATGGCATGTTGGCCTTGACGGATGGTAAATACAGAGCTCACAACGATCAACAGAATAAAAATTAATACCATACTTACGATCATTTTGGATGCTTTCATTGATCAGACCTCCCTTCTTGCTCGGTTGATCGAACTACGGTTCGTCCTTCCAGCACGGATGCATTGGTATTGCTCGGTGAGTTTGCCACATGCGTCACTGCAATCGTTTTAGAGTCGACTTCCTCGCCAGATTCTTTTGCCAACAATTTATCTAAAGGTAAATACAACAACGGATTAGATTTACCATCTACCACAATTTTGATGCTTTTTTGCAAGATGTGCGTCATCGTATCCAAATATATTCTTTCCTGTAGGATGAACGCATTACGCTCATATTCCGGTAATAATTGTAGAAATTCCGCGGTATCCCCAGTCGCTTTTAGCACCGTTTGTTGCGCAAATGCTTTCGCTTCTTCGGTCAGTCGTTTGGCATTCCCTTCGGCAATGGGAATAACCCGTGCTGCATAAGCGCGAGCTTGCTCTTTAAAGCGTTTTTCATCTTCTTGTGCTTTAATCGCATCATCAAACGCATCTTGCACATTTTCAGGTGCTCGTGCTGGCTGCGGCGATACATTCACAATCACAATACCAGTGCGATAACGTGCTAAGATTCTAACCAAAGAATCATGGACGCTTGATCCCCATGCTTCTCGCCCTTCCGTAATCAATTGATCGAGGGTCGTCGTACCCACCACTTGGCGTAAGGCACTCGACGTCGCTTGTTTTAAACTTTCTTCCACATCAGCAACATTAAAGAAATAGTCTTGCAAATCACCAATTCGATATTGGACTGCTACTGCAACTGAAACCAAATTTTCATCTTTTGTCAGCATTTGTGCAGAGTACGAATAATCTGCAACGCGTTCTACATTCAAGGTGATTTTAGATTCAATCAGTCTCGGAATCCAATGCGGGCCAGGCCCCACTGTTCGTACATATCGTCCAAAACGCAAAATAACCGCTTGTTCAGCAGGATCAATAATAAAAATTCCTGACAAAGCCCACAAAATAACGAATAACCCCAGGAGGGCGGACAGAAAAAATCCCTCTCCTTTTGCGGAAGGTTGGAGTGGTACTTCAGACCCAGATCCTGAAGCAGGACTTTGAAAGCCAGTCTTCTTAGATTTAAAGAGTTTGTGAAGTTTCGCTTTAATTTGCTTTAATGCTTCATCCAAATCTGGCGGTTGTTGTGATTTACCACCCCAAGGATCTTTGTCATTACCCGGCTCATTCCAGCCCATGTATACTCCGATTTTATTCAGAACTTACGCAAAACCTCGATCTCTTCGTTAAGGTTTTTCGTAAGTCCTGTCATTATTTGATCTTCGAATAGGGGATTTTATGGGGTATGCTGCTTTTGTGCAACCCATTTCAGCTACTTCGTGTAAAGATTAAATCCCACACTTGATGCCCCAAGTTCAATCCTCTCCGTTCAAATTTCGTGAGTGGACGCGATTCCGGTCTCGGAATAAACCCACCATTCAAATCCTGATTGCTTAACCCAGGATGTTGCGACAAAACCTGTAACATCTGCATCGCGTAATCCTCCCAATCCGTTGCCAAGTGCACCCACCCACCCGCACGCAGCCGACTTATCAGCAAACGCAAAAAATCAGGTTGAATCAATCGACGTTTTTGGTGTCGTAATTTCGGCCAAGGATCAGGGAAAAAAACATTTACACCCGCCAGAGCATCCGCGGAAATACCGCGAGTTAATACCTCTACCGCATCATATGGCGCAACTCGCACATTTTTAATCCCGAGATCATGCAAATCCGCAGCCAAACTACCAATCCCTGCACGATGGACTTCAATTCCGAGAAAATTAAGCTGCGGATTTGCTTGCGCCATCGTAATCAACGTCTGCCCCATACCAAAACCGACCTCTACCACCACATCTGCATTTCGCCCAAAACTTACTGCCAAATCCCAAGGATCATCAGTCAAGGTAAGCTGATAGGCAGGTAACCATTGCTCCAGGCCTTGTTTCTGCCGAGGGCTTAGGCGTCCCGCACGTAACACAAAACTTTTGCACACTCGACGCAAACTATCGTTTTTCTCTCTCATCATCACCATTAATTTCCGAGCATTGTTTCCGGTTTCATATAGAGATCAAATTGTTCTGCCGTCAAAAACCCGAGTTTGATAGCCGCTTCTTTCAACGATAGATCCTCATGATGCGCTTTTTTGGCAATAGCCGCCGCTTTATCGTAGCCAATATGCTCATTCAATGCCGTGACCAACATTAAAGAATTCTGCACGTTATGGCTGAGAACTTTACGGTTGGGTTCCAAACCCTGAACACAAAACGCTAAAAATGAAGTACAGGAATCTGCCAACAAATTAATCGAATTCATGACATTAAAAATAATCACGGGCTTGAAGACATTCAGTTCAAAATTACCTTGGCTGGCTGCAATCGTCACCGACACATCTGCGCCCATCACTTGAGTGCATACCATCGTCATCGCTTCTGCCTGAGTGGGATTGACTTTACCTGGCATAATGGAGGAGCCGGGTTCATTTTCAGGCAATAGCAGTTCACCCAAACCGCAGCGTGGCCCAGAGCCCATCCAGCGTAGGTCATTGGCAATTTTCATCAATGCACACGCCAGAGCTTTTAGTACAGCATGGACCATCACCAAAGGTTCATGCGACGCCAATGCCATAAACTTATTGGGCGCAGAGCAAAACGGCAATTGCGTCAAAGTCGCAATTTGTTTTGCAGCTTGTTCAGCAAATCCGCGTGGCGCATTCAAGCCCGTGCCAACTGCTGTTCCGCCTAATGCTAATTCATAAACCTCCGGCAACACGTAGTCAAAACGCTGCAAACATGCATCCAATTGTGCGACGTATCCAGAAAATTCTTGGCCTAAAGTCAACGGCACTGCATCTTGTAAATGAGTACGACCAATTTTGATAATATCTTGAAATTCATCACGTTTTTTTTCTAACCCATCGCGCAAAGCTCGGACAGCTGGGATAAGTTTTTGGTGAATCCCGATAGCAGTTGCAATATGCATCGCTGTGGGAAACGTATCATTAGATGATTGTGACATATTAACGTCATCATTCGGATGGATGGGTTTTTTCGAACCCATTTGCCCCCCCGCCAATTCAATGGCGCGATTAGAAATCACTTCATTGGCGTTCATATTGGTTTGCGTGCCACTCCCCGTTTGCCAAATATGCAGTGGAAAATGGTCATTTAAGGTTCCAGCGATCACTTCATCTGCAGCAGTCACAATCAGTGCAGTCTTATCTTGCGTTAATTTGCCCAAAGCATGATTGGTTAACGCTGCTGCTTTCTTTAAAATACCCAATGCTCGAATCAATTCAACCGGCATCAAATCGTGACCAATATGAAAATGATGTAACGAACGCTCGGTTTGAGCGCCCCAATACTTATCGGCACATACGTCAATTGCACCCATGCTATCTGTTTCAGAACGGACTTTAGTCGTCATTTTATCTCTCCACCACTCATTCTCCGAATCCCCGAGGTCGATACCGCGGGGATTCGAACTTTTAAACAATGGCTCAAATCGAGCAAAAATCGGTATAAAAAAGCCGGATTCTAACATAAACTAAATGGATATTCGACTTTATTTGGCCCAATCATGAGAACCATTCGTATCTATCAACCTGGCAATTATCAACCCGGAGACACACTTACGCTATCAGAATCGGCAGCACAACATGTCGGTTTGGTTTTGCGTTTAGAGGAAGGTGAAAAAATCACCTTGTTTCGAGGAGATAACTACGAGTTTGAAGCAACGCTCTCTCTTGTACGCAAAAAACACATTGAGGCCCGTATTAACACGATGTCCTGGATGAATCGAGAATCCCCACGCCAAATTCATCTTGCCCAAAGCATTGCCAAAGGTGATAAAATGGAATGGATTATTCAAAAAGCGGTTGAACTTGGCGTGACGAGCATTACGCCATTGCTCACCGAACGAAGCATCGTGCGCCTTGACTCGAGCCGTTTACAAAAAAAACAACAACAGTGGCAAGCCATCGCGATTTCTGCTTGTGAACAATCTGGACGTAATCAAATTCCTACCATTCATCCGGCATGTTCGTTGACTCACTACCTCACTCACAGTACGGCCAAGTATCGGTGGATTTTATCGCCTGACGCTGCGCAATCATTACCCAACATCACCCATGACACTGCCGACTTAGCGTTGCTGATCGGTCCAGAAGGTGGCTTTAGTCCGCAAGAAGTCTTGCTCGCACAACATCATCAGATCCAAAGTATTCGCTTAGGCCCTAGAGTGCTACGCACCGAAACTGCAGCAATTCTTGCGTTAGGCATGCTGCAAATGATGTATGGGGATTTGAGCACTTAGCTAAATAGGTGTCAGAGCTCTGCTGCCTTCTTCATTTTGCGACGCACTACGCTCAGCGCTCATATAAGCGTCAATCCCAGCCTTCGTGGAAATTAGCTGTTGATGGAGCTCCTGGCGTGAAAACATCCGATAAGCTGAATACCCACATATACTCGCTGCTCCAGAATACATCACAGTGAACGTCATCGCCATTTGCATCCCCGCCAAAAACGCCGCGATTCCAAAACCGAGTGCTGCTAACCCGAAGATAAATTTCAAAAGAAAATCAAAATGTGATTCATTCTGGTATGCTACTGAATACTTAAAATGAGAGAAGCCGAATGTACACGCACTTTTCGATCCATTCCAAAATCGCGCAGGATGCCAAAATCCTTTCAGCACAAATTGGTGTTCTTTCAGAAAATTTTCAATGACTGCAACCGGAATAAGAAACATATGGACTGTCGGAGTTTGCCCTGGTACTGAGCGGATGTATTTAAGATAGATCACTCTTTGATGGAAATACGTCGGTTGTTGTAAAGCATAACTAATCTGATCAAATAATGCATTCAATATCCTCCAATCAACATCTGCTGAAACCTGTTTCATCGTGACATCTCCAGATTTTGCCAGCGCTTGCCATAGAAGATGTAGTCTAGGGAGAAGCAATTGATGAACATCACACGATCGCGGCTCAACAGGTAAACTCTGTAACCCCAATTCGCTCAGAGTAATTGAGCCTTCAATGATTCGCTCAGTTGAGCCGTTAATCAATTCCTCTGATTCAGATTTCAATTCCTCTGGTTCAGATTTTTGGAATCTATAATATAGAGTGTCGTGTTGCGCTTTGAAATACAAAGCATTGCGCTCGTAAGGCCCTCCATGGTCATGCCATAGCGCATAACCACAAATATCTTGCAGAATCCTGTTGATAAAAACTTGCCTTGCCGATCTTTTTCCCATGGCATATGCGCCAGGATCCTCCGATATGGTCAACAGTCCATCATCGATACACTGTTTTAAAAAAAGTGTATGTCCTGTCTGGATAACAGCACTTCGAATACTTTGTTCCAATAGGTTATCACTCATCATATACTCCTAAAAAACACAGAGATGCACCAAATACTTGCATCGGATTCGTTGATTTGGTATAAATGTCGTCTTCCAAATTTAATTTGCAAAAAATAGAGCAATTATAGCTTAAATTGTAGCAAATAGATACATACGGAGTTAAATATGTCAAGAGTATGTCAAGTCACCGGGAAACGTCCAATTACTGGCAACCGTGTGTCACATGCTAACAATAAAACCAGACGGCGATTCTTGCCTAACATTCAAACCCATACGTATTGGGTTGAAGGGGAAAATCGTTTTGTTTCTCTAAAACTCAGTGCTCGCGGCATGCGCACTATCGACAAATTAGGGATCGAACTGGTATTGCAACGCCTTCGTGCGCAGGGCGAAAAAATTTAATCGAGAGGAATTTCCATGGCTGCCGTTACCATAAAAGTGAAAATGGAATCCAGTGCGGGTACTGGGTACTACAAAACCACCACTAAAAATCCGCGTAATCATCCTGAAAAAATGGAATTGATGATGTACGACCCCGTCGTGCGTAAACACGTTATATTCAAAGAGAAAAAAGTTAAGTAATCCCTGCTTAAGGTAATCCGAGCCGCGACCGTTAGGAAGCGGATTTTCGGATTGCGTCTCAAGACATAGAATGTTATGGTTATCCAATCGAGACATCAGATGACCATGTTGTGTTTATGGCGCTAAATCGAAACAAGACACCGAATACCTTAGATTATATTTTTCAATGCTTAAACGCTTCAGTTCGCAACCTATCTTGGCCCGTACTACCGCACGATCTCTGCGTATCTGAACTCAATCAACTGATTGCTGCGCATCATCTACGTTTATTGTGTCATCCTCATATACCTCAATCCTTTTCCGAGATTAGCGGTCTAACGAGCCGATATTTGCGCTTTATGCAAGCACTCTTGGGGATTACAGCAACGCTTCATATTCCGCATATTATATTGAAAGGTATTCCTTTGAATATGCAATTGTACGACCAACAATGCGCACGCGAGCTCAGAGATATTGATATTCTCGTTGCAACACAAGATATTCTGGCAACCCATGAGCACCTACTTCACTTAGGTTATCAACTCAAATCGATAGTGCACCCCAAATATTTCACAGGCGAATATGCTTTTTTAACTCGATATCTCGACCAATTGCTGTATTGGCACCCTGCCAAACACGTCTATATTGAGTTAAACTGGCAACCGGACAATAGATATACTCATTTTCTCACGCAGCCATTCGTAGTGCAGACGCAGAATATCACGATCTTCGATACCGAACATAATTTTTTATATCTCTGTATCCATGCGGCAAAACATTTATGGGACCATTTAAAATGGTTGCTTGATCTGGCTGTATTTATTAAAAAATTTCCCATCCGCTGGCCAAAAGTGATCGCAGTCGCGCAGCAAACCGAGTGCGTTCGCGCTTTACTGGAGGCACGTATATTATTACAACGTCATTTTCAAATTGATATTGGTGATATTCCTCATAGCGTCTGGGATACACTCGTTGTAC
>CAZBSX010000040.1:0-9641 GCA_964494305.1 uncultured Legionella sp.
ATCATAAATAAACGGAGCTTCTGCTTTTGTATATCGCCTAAAGAGCAAAGTTGATCTAATTGGCAGTGGATCTCACCTGGTTGCTTGTGTAGACGTATAGCATCTAACCACAAATTATTGAAAAATGGATCATCAGAAAACATTATCTAACTCACCTATAAAAAACAATATTTTCTATTTTAGCATAAAAAACATATAAAATGTTTTTTATAAATCATAATGGGCATAATTTATAACTCAGCTCGGACCGAGGAACTGCACAGCAGCAACTCGATAACTAACTCCCGGCCACCATCATTTCATCAACCAAGATCGACCCGCAAAGCGTCGAACTATTTGGATTTCTGTCAGTGCCAATTGCAACCAGATTTCGAAGCATGCGTTTTAAATTGCCGGCAATCGTGATTTCTTCAACTGGGTGTTGGATTTGGCCATTTTCTACCCAGAAACCAAATGCACCTCTTGAATAGTCTCCCGTTAAAATATTCACACCTTGCCCCATCAATTCGGTGACATAAAGCCCGCGACCCATTTTTCGGAGTAATGCCGAGAGATCGCCATCGGTCGCATCCACCGTCAGATTAAACACGCCACCTTGATTAGCTGTGGTTTTTAATCCCATTTTGCGAGCTGTATATGAGCTCAGGACATATTGCTGCAAAATACCGTCGCGCACTAAAACATTCGCTCGAGTCGCAACCCCCTCACCATCAAATAACGCCGACCCCAAACCGCGTTTTATCCAAGGTTGTTCATAGATTTGTAGGTTATCGGGTAGTAATTGCTGTCCGACTGAGTCCATTAAAAATGAATTCTTTCGATATAAGTTATGACCACTAATCGCTGAAATAAACGAGCCCAATAAGCCACTCGACAAACGCGAAGAAAACAAAATAGGAATTTTTTGGGTATTAATTTTAGATGCGCCAAGCCGACTCACTGTCCGTTCGACCGCAGATTCAGCCAGCGCTTCCAGATTCGGCATATCCGTCGCATTACGTGCAGTGGCATATTCATAATCACGTTGCATGGTTTGGCTATTTTCAGCCTTGGCAACCATAGAACAACTCATCGAGTGGCGGCTAGATTGCATCACGCCCATAAACCCTTGGCTATCAGCATGTGCCAAACAAAATTGATAGGTCGCAATCCCTACCCCATCCGAATTTACAATACGCTTATCTAACGTTCGGGCATGCGCTTCACACTGCAAGGCACGTTCAATCGCTGCATCCGGTGTAAGCGCCCAAGGATGCAACAGGTCCAAATCTTTATCCAGAGTGCTGTTCGGTTCTGGATCAGGTAATCCAAAACAAGGATCAACTGCGCTGACCTTGGCAATACTATACGCGGCAGCAACCATCGCATCCAGAGCCTCAGGTGACGTGTCACTAGAACTGGCGCTCCCTTTGGCATTGCCATGATACACCGTAACCCCAACACTATTGTCTTCACTAAATGCTATCGTTTCGACTGCACCCATCCGTACATCAACAGAAAATCCGCTATCGAGGTTAATCCCTACTGCAGCGTCGCTTGCCCCTATGTTCTTAGCTCGCTTTAGGATATCCAGCAGCATAGACTGCAATTCATCTGTTGACTTTGACGTCACTATAAGGTTATTTTGCGGTAATGTTTTCATAAATTCATCCTAAATTCGGATACTCTGAATGCGATAAGGATATACCATAGCAACGAATACACGAGAAAACCATGTTAAGAGCGCTCAAAAAAACACATTTTAGCTGCATTCTATGGTGTTGGCTACTATTGAATGCCTTGATTGCCCATGCCAAATCTTGGCAACCTATTGTTCCCGGCATTGAATATCTCGATCTCAGATATAAATCGTTATCTCAATGGTCTCATGTCCACGCCTTTCGAGTTAATTTGCAAGCAATGCAATTTTCAATTGTCATGGCAAAAGAATTACCTCAGCATTACGCCTCTGCACAGGCATACCGCAAATTCTCGCATGCACTCATTGCACTTAATGGTGGTTTTTTTAATCCCAACAAGAGTCCATTAGGACTTCGGATCTCGGAGCACCGTGTCTTAAATCCACTCAAACCTATTAGCTGGTGGGGCGTGTTTTTTATCAAAAATCAACATGCAGCGATTACCACGCCCTATGAATTTCGTACACAAAAAAATATTGATTTTGCTATCCAGTCAGGGCCTCGCCTCGTAGTGGATGGCAAAATTCCTGCGCTACGTGCAGGATATGCGAATCGTTCAGTCTTAGGTATCGATCCACGTGGACGGGTTATTGTGGTTGTTACCGAAAATCTCCCCATCACCACCACGGATTTAGCCCAAATTTTAAAAGCACCACCCTTAAATTGTGTTGATGCTCTGAATTTAGACGGGGGTAGTTCCAGTCAAGTCTACGCAAAGATCGACAACTTTAAATTAGATCTTCCAGGATTTACCCAAGTCAGCGATGCCATTGTCATTAAGCGGCGCTGAATTGATATTTTTGCTGAAATACGCTATCATTTTAGTCATTTTTATCGGTACAGAAAGCTATGAAACCTTACATTATCGCGACTTTTTATCGGTTTTGTCCGTTGGAAGATTTTGAATTACTCAGAGAGCCTTTGCTGATAGCGATGAAAACTCATCGTATTTTAGGAACCATTCTTTTAGCCAGTGAAGGGATTAATGGCGGCATGGGTGGCACACCTGAGGATATGGCCGCCATGTATGCCCACATCTGTACTGACCCCCGTTTTGCCAATCTCCACTTTAAAGAAACCAGTTCCGATATGATGCCGTATGATAAAGCCAAGGTGAAATTGCGCAATGAAATTGTCACTTTAGGTGTTCCAGGAATTGATCCTTTAAAAACTACGGGTACCCATGTATCTCCCGACGAATGGAATGCGCTGTTAACCGATCCAGAGGTATTAGTCATCGACAATCGCAATACCTATGAAATTGAACACGGCACCTTCCAGAATGCCATCAATCCGCACACTGAAAATTTTCGTGATTTTCCGGCGTATGTCCAAGCACATCTCTTGGATAAAAAACATAAAAAAATTGCTATGTGCTGCACTGGTGGGATCCGTTGCGAAAAATCGTCGTCCTATCTAAAAGAGCTTGGATTTGAACAGGTTTACCAACTCAAAGGCGGTATCATTGATTATCTCAAGGCTGTCTCGCCTGAAGATTCGCGCTGGCAAGGACAATGTTTCGTGTTTGACGAACGAATTGCTATTGCAGATGCTACGTAGGTTGGGCCTTGGTCTAACCTACGGCATTAAACGACGAACCTCATCTTGATCTGAGAAGACCAAGCGTTGATTGCCAATGATTTGATAATCTTCGTGGCCTTTGCCAGCAATCAACACAATATCATCGCGCGCGGCGGCGGTTATGGCATAGTGAATCGCCTCACGGCGATCTGCGATACTGGTGACGGGTGTGCCCTGCGGGATGCCGACCAGAATATCTTGCATAATAGCACCGGGATCTTCGTGACGCGGATTATCACTCGTAATAATCACATGGGTAGCGTATTCACTCGCAATTTTACCCATAAGTGGCCGTTTGGTTTTATCCCGATCGCCCCCACAACCAAACACCACCCATATTTTAGCAGCGTCAGAAGACTTTAACCGCATCACTGTCTTCAAGACATTCTCGAGCGCTGCAGGGGTATGCGCATAATCAACAATCACATACGGGCTGTGCGCTACAATTTCCATACGACCTGGGGATGATTGCAAATTCGCCATCACGTCAGCCACATCCGCCATTGCATAGTCATTGGCCAACAAACTCGTATATACCGCCAAACTATTATAAATATTGAACAAACCCAAACTTGGGATTGTCAACACTTGTCGTCCCCAAGGAGACTCAACTGTGAACCTACTACCCTGAATATGTAAATGATAATCAGTAGCACGCACAAGTGCAGAATGATGATGAATGCCGTAGGTGAATTGGCGTACGCCAGGTTGAACTGCTGCAACCATAGACTGAACATATTCATCATCTAAATTTAAAATCACCCATTCCAATGAGGGCCGGGCAAACAGTAGGGCTTTCGCTCGTGCATACTCTGCCAACGTATGATGGTAATCCAAATGCTCATGGCTCAGATTGGTATAAATCGCTTCTCGAAAAGCAATATGATCAACACGATGCTCAGCCAACGCATGTGAAGACACTTCCATACAGATTTGTTGGATCCCCCGCTCATAATCCTGGGCTAGGAGGCGTTGCACACAGAGCGCATCCGGCGTGGTATTGTGCAGAGGTTCTAAATACGCAATTTGCCCATGCCCTAACGTACCCATATACGTTGTTGGGCGACCCAATAATTGGTGAGCCTGAGTCAATTGATAGGCAATCGTCGTTTTACCATTCGTGCCCGTTACGCCCATCACTGCAAGCTGTTCAGACGGGTGGTGGTAAAAGCGACTAGCCAAAGCTGCCAATTGATGAGCAAGTTTTGGAATAGGAATGCATGGCACATGCGCAGGTAACACAACATCATTAGGTAATTGAATTGGATCATAGACCACAGCCGCAGCACCTTGTTGCAGCGCTTGTGCGATATATTTGCGTCCATCTGCCACCGCACCTGGATAGGCAATAAATAGATCGCCTGGCCTCACATGGCGACTATCATTTTGCATACCTAAAATATCACATGCAGGCGAAGAGAGATCTAACCAAGGCTGTAGCAACTCATTTAATTTCATCCCTTCACCCATTTTGATCGGGCGGAACATCCAAAATCCGCAAAGCCGAACCCATCACTTTGGCAAACAACGGAGCAGCTACTTGTGCACCGTAATACCCGCCTTGGGTAGGTTCTGTAATAAAAACAGCTACAATCAGTCTCGGATTAGATACAGGGGCAATCCCCACAAAACTGGACATAAAACGCCGCTCTGCATACCCACGCACCCCAGCTACACGAGCAGTTCCCGTTTTACCAGCAACACGGTACCCATCCACTCTCGCTGCTTTACCCGTTCCATCGTTCACCACATCTTCCAACATCATTAATAATTGATCAGCTGTTTTCGCTGATATTACTTGCTCTCCGGTCGCAGGGGTACCTTGATGGATTAGACGAATGGGAGGTAATTGACCATGGTTAGCAAACACCATATATCCTTTTGCAATTTGCATCGCTGTCGCAGAAACACCATAACCAAAACTCAATGTAGCCAGAACAAACGGGTTGGCTTCTTTGACCGACACAATAGCACCCTCACTTTCGCCGGGATACCCGGTTTCGGTTCGTTGACCAATACCACACCGAGTGAGCAAATTAATCAATTGCTCAGGCGGACTCTGTAATACCATTTTTGTCACCCCGACATTACTTGAGTTCCGCAATACACCGGTCACATCCAAAACCCCGTAACTATGAACATCGCGAATTGTATGACCATGGACAACCATCCAACTTGGACGGGTATCAATAATGGTATCGGGTGTAACCTGCTTAGATTCTAACGCGCTGGCAATACTAAATGGCTTAATCACTGAGCCCGGCTCAAATACATCAATCAATGCTTTATTTCGATAGGTCTGTAACGCGTAACGACTGCGTGCATTCGGGTTAAACGAAGGCGCATTTGCTACCGCCAAGACTTCACCTGTCTGAGTATCCAATACCACCACGGATCCTGATTTCGCGCCAAACTTCTCCAAAGTGGCTTGTAATTCGTGGTAGGCAAAAAACTGAATGCGATGATCAATACTCAATTGGAGTACATGTCCGGCTCGTGGTTCTTTTAATGTGGCCAATTCTTCGATAATTCGCCCGTACCGATCTTTAACCACCTTCTTTCTACCATTGACGCCCTCTAACCAAGATTGATAAGCCAACTCCAAACCTTCGATCCCTTTATCATCTACATTGGTAAAACCCAGCAATTGCGCGGTACTATCCGCATCTGGATAAAAACGTTTGAATTCTTCTTGAAAGTTAATCCCGGATATCTTCAAATCAGTAATATCTTTCGCTCGGCTTGGACTCAAGTGACGTTGTAAATAATAAAATTCATGGTGTTTGGCTTGTAACAAGAGGTGTTTCAGCCGTTTGGGAGAGATATCCAATAATCGAGCCAATCGAGTTAATTGAGAAGGCGTTGGATGAAAGGTTTTAGGATTAACCCACAGTGATTGGACTGGGCTACTGACTGCAAGTGGGACGCCTTCGCGATCTAAAATCATCCCGCGGTACGCAGGAATACTCACCTCACGTAGACTGCGAGCATTGCCCTGGCCCTGTAGAAAAGAGCGATGTAATACGGTGAGATCCACCATCCGCCAAAGTAATATACTGCCTAAGGTAAGAAAAAAAATACCGATCACCCATAATCGGATGCGATGATGAAATAACTTTTTTTTACTCATTTCGTATTTATTCTAACCATATGTTTGGTATTGGGTAATACCATTTTTAATTGTTCTGACGCCAACAACTCTACACGCGAAGGCGTTGATAAACTTGCTTGTTCTAAGAGCAACTGCCCCCACTGTAAATTCATTTTATGGGAAACTTGTTCAGCTGACTCCACTTGGTCCAAGGTCACACGGCAATAGTTTGTGGTGTAAATAACGGCCAAAGCGCTGATCAAAACAACGATCATCAAACTAAGACGAACAACACTTGCGAAAGATAACCGCATACTCATCAATTGTCCATGAAAAAAATTGGTTTGATTAATATCTCTAGCTGCTGCGTTCATAATTTTTCTCTCCTATACGCAATATTGCCGATCTAGCACGGATATTGCTGTGTATTTCCCCTTCCCTAGGCTTAATTGCCCGACCTATGCGTTGCAAACAACCTTGCTGGTGTGTTGCTTTTATGGGGATATTTTTTGGTAATTTCACGCCTTGTTCCGCATGTTGCATAAATTGCTTCACAATCCGGTCTTCCAATGAATGAAAGCTAATTACCGCCAAACGCCCACCTACCGCCAGTACTTCCAAAGCTTGGTTTAAACAATCCTTAAGATCAGTCAATTCTTGATTGACATAAATCCGGATTGCTTGAAAAACACGGGTGGCAGGATGTTTATGCTTTTCCCATTTCGGATGGGCTGCCTTCACCACCTCTGCCAACACCGCCGTATCCTGAATCGGTGACTCATTCCGTGCCATGACAATCGCACGTGCAATGCGTCGCGAATAGCGTTCTTCACCATACGTAAAAAACACATCCGCCAATTCAGTTTCATCCGCTTCATTAATAAAATGCGCTGCACTTAATCCCTGTTGCGTATCCATCCGCATATCCAGAGGTCCAGCATGCATGAAACTAAATCCACGATGTGCATCATCAAATTGAGGAGACGACACCCCTAAATCCAACAAAATACCATTTACTTGACCTAAAATTCCCCATTCTCTGGCCCACTCAGCCAAAGATCGAAATGATCCCTGTCTGATTTGAAACCTTGGGTCCGAGGAAAACTGCGCTTGCGCGTACGCCAACGCGTCCCAATCTTTATCAATTGCAAACAACCGACCCTCCGGGCCTAATCGCTGTAAAATTACGCGGGCATGTCCCCCACGTCCGAATGTACCATCGATATAAATCCCATTCGGGATAATCGCCAGTGCGTCAATTGCTTCCTCGAGCAAAACCGATGTATGCGTACTCATAAATAAAACGTTTTCAGTTCATCGGGCAATTGACCCAAGCGATTCGATTCTTCGCGTAGCCAGTGGTCGCGCCGCGCTTCCCATAATTGTTCTGACCAAAGTTCAAATTTCGCGCCTTGACCAATCATCAGTACTTTCTTCTCCAATTGTGCATAATCGCGCAACACTTGTGGCAGCAATAACCGCCCTGATCCATCCAACGCCACATCAGTCGCATGCCCAATTAATAACCGTTGAATCCGACGAGAGACCGGATCAAAACTGGGTAAGCGTTGAATTTTTTCTTCAATCACTTGCCATTGATGCAGTGGATATAGGAGTAAACAAGTTTCTTCAGTATCAATGGTCAACACCAAGGCATTACCCGAGTTACTCCCTAAGGACTCTCGATAACGAGTAGGCATCGCAAGACGCCCTTTCCCATCAATGTGTATTGCATTAATTCCACGAAACATAGTGTGTCACTCTGATCCCACAAATTTCCACTTTTTGGGATATTATACCACTTTTATACACTATAGAGTGATCTTTTTGCATTTGTCAAAGTAAAAAAGACATTTATTTTGGGTAAGCAGGTTATGTCATGCCTCGTTCGCGCTGAGGCGAAGCTATGTAAAAAAAAAGCCTAGTCTATGAAATAGACTAGGCTTTTAAATGTATTTCGAATTAAGAGACGCGTAAAGTGACTCCTAATGTCTGAAATTACATACCATGAGGTGTCATGGATAATGCAGTTGGCAACGCAGCATCAGTTGCATTGACAGCACGATCCAGATCTTGCTTATAACGTGAAGGAGCACCAACCATATGGGTCAGTTTACCAAACACACCAAATGTTGTTGCAGCACCTAGCAGGGTGACACCTGCTGCTGCATTTAAATCCACACCTAATTTGGCGGCAACAACATTCAATACAGTAGCGATCATAGCATTTGCTTTAATCGTAGCAGCTACATTCAACATGAACGCAGGCGCAGTAAATCCTGCAAATGACATCAAGGCTGTCGTAGCAAGCGTCGCAAGAATGATCACTGCGATTGCTTTTAAAACATTGCCCCAGAACTGCCAATCTTTATTTTGAGAACCAATCAAGCCATCTGCTCTTGTTTTGATTGCGGCCAAATCATCATGTAAAGTCGTCAACAAAGCTTCGTTTACAATCTTTGCTGATTCATTAATTTTCTGAACCACTGCAAATGGTGATCCTATATTTTCAGGCTTCATACGTTGTTTTGTAGGACTATGCTTATCTGTGTTAGCACCTGACGCCTTATCATCACTCGGCTTCTTAGACTCTTGCTCCAACATAAAAACGGCATGCGTCATTAACGTCAGTACGTCAATGTTCACTTGCAATTCTACGTCAGTTTTTCCTTGGGTTTTGAACGCAGCATTTTCAGACAAACGCGTCACTGCTGCTACCGCTTTTGCATCAGGCGAACCTAACAGGCTCCATCGTGAAGCTGGTTTTGCTAGCGGCTTTTCAAGTTGATCCGCAAGACGGGTACGCAAATTTCTGACTTGTGTTCTTAGGTTGCTAGCGTCAATCACACCCATATCTCGATCTACGATCAATCCAAGGAATTGACGGACTAGTTGTTGATATGCAGTTTTAGTGTTGGTAACGGCCGATAGATAATTGGCGCGATCGGTATCATTGCCAGCTGTTTTTAATTTTTCGGCAACCATCAGGTGCTCACCGTAGGCAGATTCAATTTGCTTGACTACTAGCTCAATATTACGATTGATATTCATATCTTTGATGCCAAGTTCCTTACGAATATCTAAAATATCTGAATTAAGATCTAGTAAGTCAGCCTGTGCTTGCTTTACGTCACTCTCCAATGTGTTGAATCTAGAGCCAATCTGATCAAATTGTTGGGAAACACCGGCATCAACGGTAGCCAGATCCGCGGTAATGTTGCCCACTTTGGTTTCAAGGCTTTCAAGGCGATGAATGATCGCACCCTGATTCTGAAGTACAGTTCCGATTT
>CAZBSX010000041.1:0-9415 GCA_964494305.1 uncultured Legionella sp.
GTCAAGAAACTTTGCGGCATGGTCTGGCGTTGGGTGCTGATCGCGCCATTTTGGTACGGACTGATCAAACCTATTGCAGCCTCAATAGAGCAAAAATTATCCAAAAAATCATTGAACAAGAAAAGCCGGATTTGGTCATCATGGGAAAGCAAGCGATTGATGATGATAATAATCAAACACCGCAAATGTTGGCAGGATTATTAAACTGGCCACAAACCACTTTTATTTCTAAACTAGCCCTGGTGGGTCAAACGCTGCATGTGACACGAGAAGTTGATCAAGGATTGGAAGTAGTACAGACAGAGCTTCCAGCAGTGATCAGTGTGGATTTACGTTTGAATGAACCGCGATATGCGACTTTACCGAATATTATGAAAGCCAAGCAAAAACCTCTACAAATTATTGATGTAGCGAGTTTAGATCTCAATTTAAATCTCCATCTCAAAACGATTCAAATCAAAAACCCACCGTCCAGGCCAAGCGGAATCATCGTAGACTCGGTGGCGGCTTTATTAGATAAATTACAGCATGACGCTAAGGTGATCGTATGACCTTATTGATAATTGCGGAGCATGATCAACACCGTCTTGATGCAACATTTGCCCATGTCATGAGTGCAGCACAGCATTTGAGCCAACAAATTACCGTATTGATCCTAGGGCACCAGTGTGCTGCAGTAGCAGAGCAAGCAGCTGCTTATCACGGGGTAAGTACTGTATGGTGGATTGATAACCCGGCTTTTGAAGATCCCTTAGCAGAACAAATGAGTGCGGTGATTACCCCATTAGCGCAAGAGTACCAATACCTATTAATGGCTTCCACGACATCAGGAAAAAATATTTTACCTCGCGTAGCTGCATTATTGGATGTTGCGCAAGTATCTGATGTGGTGGCTGTAGTGAGTCCTGATACTTTTGAGCGTCCCATTTATGCAGGGAATGCCATTGAGACCGTACAAATACTGGATAAGCAGAAGGTATTGAGTATCCGTGCCACAGCGTTTCCTGCGGTGACTCAACAGCAGTCGCCTTGTACTATCAAACCACTATCCGTTGAGATTCCGCGATACCCGACACGATTCATGCGTCGAGAAGTCAGTGAGTCAATACGCCCTGATTTAGCGAATGCAAAAGTGATTGTTGCTGGTGGGCGAGGGTTGCAATCCAAAGAACAATTTAAATTAATGGAAGATTTGGCAGATGCATTGGGCGCCGGTTTGGGTGCATCACGTGCTGCAGTTGATGCTGGATTCATTTCGAATGATCATCAAGTTGGACAAACCGGGAAGATTGTGGCGCCTAATTTGTATTTTGCAATCGGAATTTCCGGGGCGATTCAGCATATTGCAGGCATCAAAGATGCAAAAATTATCGTGGCGATCAATAAAGACGAGAATGCGCCTATTTTTCAGATTGCTAATTATGGTTTGGTGGGAGATTTATTTGAAGTCATCCCGAAATTGATTTTTGAATTACAACAGCGAGGTTTGCATAAATGTTAATTGGCGTACCGAAGGAAATTAAGGCACAAGAGTACCGAGTAGGTTTGGTACCAGCTGGTGTTCGTGAAGTCACTCGAATTGGAGGTAAAGTTCTAGTCGAACATGATGCAGGTCGAGGTATTCAAATCAGCGATGATGATTATCGAGCAGCGGGTGCAGAGGTGGTTGATACTGCTGAAGAAATTTTTGCGCGTGCAGACTTGATAGTCAAAGTCAAAGAGCCTCAACCGGAAGAGTGCCGGCGTTTACGCCCAGGACAAACGTTATTTACATTTTTACATCTGGCGCCAGATTTAGAGCAAATTCATTTATTACAAGCATCTGGCGCGACGGCAATTGCTTATGAAACAGTGACACAAACGGGGGGTGGCTTACCGTTGTTAACACCGATGTCTGAGGTTGCGGGCCGTTTGTCGATTCAAGCGGGAGCACATTGTCTGGAGAAGGCACAAGGTGGGAAAGGTAAATTATTAGGCGGAGTTCCTGGTGTACCGCCTGCACATGTTGTGGTTCTCGGTGGGGGCGTGGTTGGGACTCAAGCCATTCAAATGGCAATAGGCATGGGTGCACGAGTGACCGTTTTAGATAATTCTTTGCCGAGATTGCGTTGGTTAGACAGCCAGTTTCAGACCAGTTTAAATGCTTTATACGCAACTCATGAGGCGATTGAGATGGCAACGATTGATGCTGATTTGCTCATTGGCGCTATTTTGATTCCGGGTGCAACTGCCCCAAAATTAGTGACTCGAACCATGATTTCAAGGATGCAGCCAGGTTCAGTGGTGGTTGACGTAGCAATCGATCAGGGGGGATGTTTTGCGACTAGCCGTGCTACGACGCATCATGAACCTACGTTTTTAGTGGATAATGTTGTGCATTACTGTGTTGGCAATATGCCAGGTGCTGTACCTCAAACATCAACGTACGCGCTAACCAATGCTACGTTGCCATTTATTATGAATATGGTAGCGAAGGGGGTGAAACCTGCACTCTTGGCTGATCCGCACCTATTAAATGGGTTGTCTGTACACGCTGGCCATTTGACATATGCGGCAGTGGCTGAAGCTGCTCAAGGTACTTATATCCCAGCGCGCGATGCTTTAAATAATATGGCTCATTATGCATGATGATTTAAAAACTCAGGTTGCTGAAGCCGCTCTAGAGTATGTGACTGAGCGTATGGTCATTGGCGTTGGCACCGGCCGTACTGCAAATTGTTTTATTGATGCATTGGTCAAACGAAAACATTGGGTAGATGCCTGTGTCGCAAGCTCAGTAGAAACCGAGCGACGTCTTAAAGCACATGGGTTTATCGTATTAGAACTCCCAGTTGTGGATACGCTCGATTTTTATTTTGATGGGGCGGATGAGGTGAATTCTAAGCATCAAATGATCAAAGGGGGTGGCGGCGCACTCACCCGAGAAAAAATTGTCGCGCTTGCTGCACGCAAGTTTGTGTGTATGATTGAGCCTCACAAATGGGTGGCGCACCTCGGTCAGTTTCCAGTAGCGGTAGAAGTGTTGCCAATGGCGAGAAGCTTAGTCGCACGCGCTTTAGTTGATTTGGGTGGCTCGCCGGTATATCGAACGGGATTTGTAACGGATAATGGCAATATTATCTTGGATACGTATGATTGTAATCCAAGTGCTGTGCCCAGTTTAGAACGCGATATCAAGCAAATCCCCGGTGTGGTAGAAAGCGGTTTATTTCTACATCGAACAGCAGATATTGTGTTATGTGCGGGCGCGGCAGGTGTGAGTACGAAAACCTTGTCAATGTACTCTACACAAAAGTAGTTAGGACTGACCTGAAACAACAGAAATGAGTCATATAAAAACCAAATATTGACGCGGTTAAAAAGACCATATAGAGTGGATATTGCAACATAATGGTAATGGGACAAAGGATAATTAGTCATGAGTAATGAACCACAATCCGATATTGATATAACGGATGTTGCTGAACCGAAGAGTGAACCTATTTATCAAAAACCTCAAACGGTATTGTGGTTAAAAACACCAGCCAACATTCAGAGTGGCGCGACTACGATATTCGAAAGTCAAGGAAGTGGGATGTTTACATCTTGATAACGCAGGGAATTCCTCGTGTTTTTCTGAAATAAAATCTGCCTATTTTGCAATTAATGACGCTGTTTTGTAAAAAATATACTTGCTATCTTTCTAGTTTGCCTTCTATCAATTAATGTGGTTATATGTTTCGATATTCATGACCAAGGAACGGCAATGAAATTGTATGGAGTTTGCTCTCTTTTTATCTTGATGTTAGGGAACGATGTTTTGGCTGAACACGTGTCATCCAAGGTCGTTCTTTCTTCTGTTACAAAAAGAATAACGGCTAAAAATACGCGTTCTTTCGCCAACGAATTTCCTATTTTCCGTGTTATTTCCTCATATGGTAGCGATTTATCATCGCTGAGTAGCGCATCGCAGCTCTTTGTTGTACCAACTGCCACTTACACCAATGTAGGCATATTACGCTTTTTTGGATACACATCAACGGATGGTTCATGTACAGGAGGACCCTCTCAAAATTGGTGTGATATGACGAATGGTGATAACGTCACATTCACGCTTGGTCAAACTTATGTGACGTCAGATTCTTCTATGTGGAATCTTCAGCTGCAAGGATGTGTAGCCACATTTGGTACGGTCACTGAGTTCGATACTAAGTGGGTGCTCTATCAGCTTGATGGCTCAACCGTAGTTGGCAATCCGTCAAATTGTATTCAGGGAACAGGCGTTGATGGCTGTACGTCAACTGATTGTGGGTGGACTTCGCCTCAATTTTGGGCTCCGTAATTTAAACCTTATTTGCGGAGTTACGTCAAACATCGAATGCCTCATTATGACGAAAGGATCGCGTCTCTGCCATTGCTTTCAAATAAAAAAGGTTGAGTTTTTGACTCAACCTTTTTTATTCTTTGGCGTATGTATTGCATATCCTCGGGGTGGTGGAGAACATCCCAGGCTATAGCAAGTCGAGAACCAGGTTTTTCTAACGCTATTTTTTCCCTTCTACATCTTTAACCAAATCTTTTGTGCCTTTCTCAATAGCATGGATCCCATCTTTGGTTGCTTGGCCGATACCTTCTGCAAGGCCTTTCACTCCTTTACCAACGCCTTTTACCACGTTTTCAGTCCCTTTTACGGCACCTTTTGTAACATTTTCGGTCCCGTTAACTGTACCTTTTACAACATCATTCGTACCATGTTCAACTTCATTTACCGCAGAGCTTGCAAAGCTTGGTGTGTGAACACATACGCAAGCTGCACTCAAAAAGAATGCGGACAACGTCATAAATTGTTTCATCTAGAACTCCTTCTCGTGTGAAAAAATATATCTTCAGCTGCTACTGTAATATAGGTTGATAGAATGATCAACTAGATGGCGCGACATTTGATGCATAGATCAGACTGAGAAAAAAGTCATCCCCGTAAACGGGGATGACGAATAGTATGGATTAGATGTAACGCACGGGTTATTTAGCAAAGGTTGTTGTAAAAGAGGCTTGTGCAGCATTGTACATTGGGCGGACAAAGTCTGGAATCGCGTTCGCGAAAACATACAGGGTATCTTTGGCCGAACCGCGATTTAATCCATAAACGCAGCGAATGAATTCAGCGCCTCTTTTTTTCAAAGCAGGGCCTTCTAATTCGTTGCTGATTGCGCGCGCAGCAGCATTATCGGCATGGTTCAAAAAGCTGAGGAAAGGGTATTTGAAGCTATCATTGTAGTTTTTCAGCGCCTCAGCGTATTGTTGTTCAATATCATCTGCAATGAGATGTTTGATTTGAGTTTCACTGAGAACGGGATACAATTCACTCATCATCGCTTTGATTTCAGGAGAGCGTGCTAGGTTGACTTCTGTATCTTGACGATTTGTAGATCCCAAGCTCCAATTACATGTCCCGACCAATAGTAAGAGCGAGTCATGATATTCGTTATAGACGTTAATGCGCTGGCCTAACAAATAAAAAGCAGCCACCCATGCAATAGTAGCGACTAATCCAACAAAAGGGACTACTAACGAGATAAAGGGTGCATGTGCAGCGACCAATGCAAGCAAGATAGCTGACATAATTTTTTTATCCAGTGCAACTAAGGCAGTGGATTTGGTTTTATAGAATTCGGTATGTTCTGTGATGATATTTCTATGTGCAACCAAACTGAATCTTTGTGCAATTGTGATAGGAAGGTCAGCATCTGAACTCTTATCTTTTGCAACGGCGTTGGGCTTAATTGTAAAATAGTCTTCTGAGCGTAGAGGAATAGATCGAGCTCCTGTTTCAGTCGCTGGATAATTTAATTTGAATTGCGAAATAGGAGTAGAGTCGGTGGAAAAAGTTGGATCCATCAATGGGCCGAAAAGCTCTTTAAAAAATTTCATAGTATTTCCCTAAGTAATAAAGACGGCATATTGTAGAACGATTTTTAACCAAAAACAACATTCATTTAACTATTTGATTTTGCGAAAATACGGGCGAGATAAACGCCTGACTCGTAAAGTCCCCAGAGTGGCATAGCCAATAATATTTGCGAGAGTAGATCGGGCGGCGTTAACAACATACCAAGAGTGAAAGCTGCAACAATGATATAGGGTCGTAATGCACGATATTGTTCTACTCGAAGCCAATTCAAGCGTACTAGGAGAATACAAATCAACGGAATTTGAAAACTTAAACCAAATACCACGAGCATCCCCGTGATAAAGTGAGTTACTGAACTGATGTCAGGTAATAATAAAACATCGCGGGGTACTGCTTGGATCATACATTGGAACATGAACGGTAAAATGAAAAAATAACCAAACAATACCCCCAAACAAAAGAGGCCGATGCTGCCACAGAAAACGAATCCCAGTGTATGGCGCTCTGAACGATATAAAGCCGGTGCAGCAAACCGCCAAAACTGCCATAACCCGTAAGGTATCGTTGTGAGTACAGCCAAATTAATTGCCATAGCTAAAGGGGTGATCAAAGGCGCAGTGATTTGGGTAGCAATCAAACGCTGAGGCGCGGTTAATAGATGTTGTAAAGGCAGCATGTATAGATGAAAAATTTTCGCAGAGAAAACGAAAAATAGCCCACACAATCCCAAAAATACGACTAAAGTGTGTAATAACCGTTTACGTACTTCAATGAGTAAACTTATGGTTGAATTCATAGTTGAGTATACGTAGGTCGTCAAGTGACGAGCAGGATAGCACAGTGAATCATAATTGAGAATATTTTACGCAATTCCACACTCACTTGCGCGCAAAAATGGTATCGTTTGATAAAAACAAGACTTTCGCACTCCTGCAAACGATGATTTGAGAACATCAACCTCTTAAAAGAGTCTAAAAACTGGATATGGACACGCTTACGGGTACGGAAGCTTTCGTGAAAAGTCGAGCATCGCATTTTCTACTATTTTTAAGCTGATTATTTTTGATTTTATGTTATCATTATTGCTTATTTTGTGACGGTGATTGAAGTGCTCTTGCGCGGACTTTCACCCAACAAATTACTGACGTATTGAAAACCGCTGGAACAAGGGAAAAGTGTTATGCATGAAGGTACTGTGTTTTATACCATTTTTTTGATTTTTACTGGTGCTGCAGTATTTTCAACGCTTGCCTTGTATACACGCCAATCGCTCTTAGTCGCCTACATGTTACTCGGTGCAGCACTGGGGCCTTGGGGTTTAAAATGGATTTCTGATTTGGGAACGGTCAATGATGTCGGCGATGTTGGCATTATCTTTCTGCTTTTTCTGTTAGGCCTCCATCTGCAACCGCAAAACTTATTACATATGTTGAAAAAAGTCACATGGATAGCCACGTTCAGTTCTCTATTATTTGCAATCATTGCCTACTTTATTGGATGTTGGTTTGGGTTGACACAAATCGAAAGTATGATTCTTGGTGCGGCGATGATGTTTTCAAGTACGATCATTGGCTTGAAATTATTACCCACGACTATTTTGCATCATCAACACACAGGTGAGGTGATGATCTCTGTGTTGCTAATGCAAGATATCATTGCAATCGTGATGTTGATTACAATCAATGGGGCACAAGAAGGGGCTGTATCTTGGCATGATGTCGTTTTATTAATGGTATCACTGCCTTCTTTGATATTATTTGGTTTTGCGTTTGAGCGATATGTATTAGTGAAACTCCTGGCTCGTTTTGATCGAACACAAGAATATGTGTTTTTGTTATCGATAGGTTGGTGTTTGAGCATGTCGTTGCTAGCTGAGAAGATCGGCTTATCTCAAGAAGTTGGCGCATTTATTGGTGGAGTAGCACTTGCAACGAGTCCAATCTCATTGTTCATTGCCGAAAGCTTAAAACCATTACGAGATTTCTTTTTGGTGTTGTTTTTCTTCTCAGTTGGCGCCACGTTTAATTTTAGCTTTATTTCTCAAGTCATGATCCCAGCCTGTATTTTGGCGGCTTTAATGTTAATCGTAAAACCGCTCTGTTTTCATTTGTTATTGGTAAAAGCCGGAGAAAAAAAATCCGTGGCAAAAGAAGTGGGGTTACGTTTAGGCCAAGCCAGCGAGTTTTCGTTGTTATTAGCAGCAATTGGGATGAGCACGCAGGTCATTTCTGAAGTGGCTGCCAATTTGATCCAAGCTACCACGATCATAACATTCATTGTATCGTCTTATTTGGTTGTATTAAAATATCCAACACCGATGTCTTTGTCTGACAATTTGAGAAAAGATTAATGTTGAAAATAATGTATTGTATTAGGTTGCTGCTCAGCGTCAGCGTATTGGCAACGGCTGCTTGTTCTTCTTATTATCACAATCACGAACAAGTGAGTCAGCAAAAAACATGTCTAGCGCACTGTGAAGCGCGTTGTGCGCATTGTCAGAATGTGTGCGATGATAATGAAACAATTTGTCAGACCAAAATCAATGCTGTGGCGGCGGTTCATTTTGATCAATATCGACGTGAACAAAAATTAAAGGGACAGCCTGCGATGGCTGAATTGAATGCATTCCGAGATCCGTTGGCTTGTCAGAAAGCGAGCTGTGATTGTGAAAAAGACAAAACAATGTGCAAACAAGCTTGTTACGGTACAATACACAAGCTGTTGCGACCCATGATGCAATTGAAATAGACTCAAAGCAGTAAGGATTTTTTATGACCCATGAAAAAAAAGATATCGATCCCATTGAAACCAAAGAATGGTTAGATGCATTGACGAGCGTTGAAAAAAGTGATGGCTCTGAACGAGCAGCTTTTTTACTACGCGCATTGCTTGCCCAGGCCAGCCGTTCTGGGTATGCCCTTGATATGCCGGTAACTACGCCATATTGTAACACCATTAAAACCTATGCGGAGAAACCAATTCCGCCGGATGAGGGCATGGCAAAACGGGTGGCAGCACTGATCCGTTGGAATGCGGTTGCAATGGTATTGCGTGCAGGCCGTTTTGCATCTGAGCTAGGCGGACATATTGCGACCTATGCATCAGCCAGTACATTATATGAGGTGGGATTTAATCATTTCTTCCGTGGTGCCAATGAAGAATTTCTTGGTGATTTACTCTATATTCAAGGTCACTCCTCTCCAGGTATTTATGCCCGTGCTTTTCTAGAAGGTCGACTTTCTGCAGAGCAATTAGACAAATTTCGACAAGAGGTTGCAGGCGGTGGGTTGTCGTCTTATCCGCATCCATGGTTAATGGGAGATTTTTGGCAGTTTCCTACAGTTTCCATGGGCTTAGGGCCTTTGCAGGCCATTTATCAAGCTAGATTTTTGAAGTATTTGGAACATCGAGGTTTGTTGAAAGAAGGTGAAAGAAAAGTTTGGGCTTTTTTGGGTGATGGCGAAACGGACGAGCCAGAATCTTTAGGGGCTCTGGCAATTGCTGCACGTGAGCAATTGGACAATC
>CAZBSX010000042.1:0-9390 GCA_964494305.1 uncultured Legionella sp.
AGCTGTCTTCCTCAGATGAGTCTTCAGAATCCAAGCTGTCTTCCTCAGATGAGTCTTCAGAATCCAAGCTGTCTTCCTCAGATGAGTCCTCAGAATCCAAGCTGTCTTCCTCAGATGACGAACCATCTGAGGGTTGTGAGCGTCATAAAGCAAAACAACTGCTAAATTCTGTAAAAAAATTAAATCCACATACTTCCAATAGAGAGTCTTGTTTCGACCTTAGTATTCGTATGAGAACATTACTTGGGGATATTTCTTTGCTCCCAAACCATGACAATCTACCTCTTGATCTACAGATAGCCTGGCTGGAAAAAGTCATGGATCAATATGCTCACCAATATACGCTCTATATGGAGGCGACAGTTTTATGCCTCGAAGAGGCTAGTTTAGATATAGCAACATCAAAAAGAGCCCTGCATGATCTAGTCATGGAGGTAGAGGATCTAGAGAATAAAATGAGAGCAGATGGGATTATGTCTAAATTTGAAGAAGATATTTCTGAAAGTTCTTATAGGCCAGGATTCTTCCCTCTTGAAAAAATAGAGCTTTTTTCTAAACCTAGTGCGGCTTCATCCAGGTATAAACTGAGTTTATGAGCATGTACTGACTTGTTTGCGAATAGTATTTAAGCGAGATACTGCAATAATTGACTCTAAACTGTGGCGGAGAGACAGGGATTCGAACCCTGGGAAGGTTGCCCTTCAACGGTTTTCAAGACCGCCGCAATCGACCACTCTGCCATCTCTCCGTTGCGGATTTTATAACAGAGCTGTTGCGGTTGCAAATACATTTTCATTTTGAGGTGCGATTTTAAATGCGGTCTTCCTAAATCTGTTCGATCTGAGGAGACGTTTATGCCGTCTCGAAGCATCCGTATTAAGGCTTCGAGACGATGCTTTTAAAGGGCCATTAGCCAGCTAGTAGGCCTACCTTATGGCATTCCCAGCATTCCCATCATGGGACTACTTGGAGCAGGGCTGCCAAAGGTCAATATCGTCTGGATAGCATTGATTGCGGCTTGCAATGCAGAGTGAAGCAATCCTGGAACAGCGTATGCTCCAGAGAGGGTCGCGTGTAGTATGTTTGCATAAACGTTTAGCGTTGATTGCAGTAATGCTGGAACCGCATGCAATCCTCCTTGCAGCGCATTAATGGCCATAGCAGGTGCGCCTGGTAACGCATGGATACCGGTAGTTAATGTAGCTGCT
Source organism: uncultured Legionella sp. (assembly GCA_964494305.1). Classification (GTDB taxonomy): domain Bacteria; phylum Pseudomonadota; class Gammaproteobacteria; order Legionellales; family Legionellaceae. The sequence continues at coordinate 1,209 of CAZBSX010000042.1, forward strand.
ACTACTGGATTAGCATATGCTGCTATTCCAAGACCAATCCCGCTTAAAATGAGCATGGTCGTGAGTGAAGGCATGAGGGAAAACATGGGTTGTACAGTTTGATGCACCACATAACCTAACACAGCACAGATCAGCACTGGCGCAATTGGCAATCCGAGAGCAGCTGCTCCGAATGCTGCAGCACCCATATTATGCGCTAAATTGATTACACTACTATAAGAATACGCTCTGTTAAAATAAGTTTCATTTCCCTGTGTAATCGCAAAGTTGTACTCATTGCGATAGTAAAACTCATCATTTATTGAGAATTGTCCAGAAATGGCTGGTTGTTTACTCATCACACAGAAATCTATTAACCATCTAGCAGGCAACAGCGCTGCATAGCCTAACGCACTAGCGCCAGCGACACCTGCGACCGTCATACCCGTTATTGCACCCACGCCCAATTGAGTGGCTGTAAAAAATCCCACAGCGCCTATCGCAGTGTTTCTGACAGTCTCTTTTATCGTTTTTTTGGTAGCATTTTGGAGCGTTTCTCCTATGTGTGGCATGAGTTTTCCCCTTAGGTTTCGATAGATCGTTCTAACCGTATCATTAAAAAGCGCAATTGTACATATTTTATCCATGAATGTCAATATAAATCATGAAAGCTTGAATAGTGAAGAAAAAAATTCATGTCAAAAATTTGTAAGTTCTGTTGAACCTGTGTTGCTATAATTCTTGCGAATGATCTAAAATTTTCTTGGGTTTGCTGTGGTAGGTGTCCATGTAGACCGTCAGAGCATCCTGAGCAGCAGCGTTGAGGCCTAACGCCAAATCGGAGTAATACACGACGGCTAAAGCTTCTTTGGCGCTAGGTGCTTGCGGGTAGGTTTTGATTAAGTAGCTTGCGCGCTCTTCGGCGGCCACATACGTTTTACGATCATAATAATAATACGCAGCTTGCAATTCTCGTTGCGCAAACATATTGCGTAAAAAAATCATGCGTTGTTGTGCATTGGGTGTATAACGACTCTTGGGAAATTTTTGTACCAGGGATGCGAAGTCTGAGTACGCCTGGGATTGCGTACCAGGATCACGCGTCGCGAGATTCATTGGTAGAATATTGGCCAATGCCCCGCGGGGTTGGTTAAAATTGGCTAATCCTTTCATATAGTATGCATAGTCCACATGTTGAGATCTGGGGTACAGATGAATAAAGCGTTCTGCGGTTGCAGCAGTAGACGCATAGTCCTCTTTTTTGAAGTAAGCATAAATTAAATCAATTTCTGCTTGCTCGGCATTATCATGAAAGGGATACATCGTATCTAATGCTTCTAAGCGTTTGATCGCTTCAGAGTATTGTTTTTTTGCCAAATTTTGTTTGGCTTCCTTGTAGATTTGTTGAGCATTCATGCCTTTGTAAGGGTTGTCATCCTCATCATCTGCACCGCCCCACCAATGTTTACATGCAGTAAGCGAGGATAAAAACATGATGATGATTAGGAATAGGGAAGTTCGTTTCATTTTAGCTCATCCATTATTATTCACAAACGACTGGCTCGTGATGTGTAAGTTGCGATTGTGGTGCATTGGTCACGAGTTCAGCGATAATGCCATCACACAACCCCCGTAATTCGCCAGCCAACAAAGTGATTCGAGCATCACGTTGGAGCTCTTCACCATCCATATCTGAAATTTGATGTAGCTCATCTTGCAGGTAATCCATGCATTTAATGCGTTTAATCGTTAAATTTTGCGTCAACGTGAATTGAATGCGCTCATCCCAGAGTAAAGAAATTTCAGTGGCTGAAAACCCTTGTGATAGCAGGGATTGAATCTCAGCTAATTCTCCTCCTTTGCAAGAAAAGCGTTTTTTCTCATTATCTAGAGAAGTCAGCACATAATCTGAAGCGAGGACAAAATTAGGTGGTAAATCTTGGGGGTTATTGATCCAGTCATTAAATCGTAAGGCCAAATTGTCTGAAAATCCTAAGGGTTCAATGTGCAGATCAGGCATTGATTTTCGTAATAATGCTAATAATTGTGCGGCTTGATTGACACTACTGGTATTGATGATCAATCTTTCGCGCGCTGTGTCAAAGAACGCATATAATTTTTTTTGCAGGCAAAATGCTTTGGGAAGTAAATCAAATTCAATATCTTCGGCAAGCTGCGCACGCTCTGAACGTTTCACTGCGAAGCCGCGCTCGGTTTCTAATGCTTTTACTTTTTCAGTGACATGTCGTTGAATGACTGAGCGTGGTAAAATATGCTCCTCTTTGCCCAGACAGACCATAATACATCCAGCGACCTCATGGATTAAGCCTTGTTCAAAGGGGGCCATCCAGCCAAATGTAAATCGAGCATGCGGCGGACAGGGTTTTAAGTGTTCCTGCTCCATTGCCTGCATTTGGGAAAACATTTGTTTAGATTGATATGAATAAACCAAAGCATTATTAAACCACATTTTCTAACCTAACCACGCTGAATCATGAATGTGCATAGCATACAGCGAGATGAATGGAATGAAAAGTATATTGTATTTTTGGGGTAATCGTGTAACTTAATGGTGTGCTCAATACAGGACTTACGCAAAACCGTGGACAAAGTTTTCCTGTATATTTTCAGTCCAATTTTCTATGTTCTGCGGCTTGTCCGCAAGATCCAGGAATTTGGCGAGATCTCTGGATCCCGCGCATGAAGATCGGGACGTAGTCAGTTTGTATAGATATGGAGTCTACCATGTTGCTTCAAAAGGAAAAATCATGTTTGGTGATCATCGATGTTCAAGAAAAACTAGCGCCGCATGTGTCTCATGTCGATAATTTAATTACGAATTGTCAGTGGTTGATGCGGTTAGCCAGTGAATTAGATGTCCCAGTTTTGGTGACCGAGCAATATGTAGAAGGATTAGGGCCGACAATTGAGCCGTTGCGCAAATTAATGCCGGGGAAAACGGATATCGATAAACTCTATTTTTCTTGCTCGCGGGATCACTCTTTTCAAAAACATTGGCAAGTTCTAAATAAAAAACAAGCCATTTTAGCGGGTATTGAAACGCATGTTTGTGTCTTACAGACAGCATTGGATTTGCGTGCTGCTGGGGTAGATGTGTATGTTGTTGTTGATGCGGTTAGTAGCCGTAGTGACATGGATCATGAGTATGGATTAAAACGTATGCAGCAAGCGGGCGTGCAATTATTGACACGCGAAATGGTGTTTTTTGAGTGGATAGAACAAGCTGGCAAACCGACGTTTAAAAGCTTAAGCAAAGTTTTTATCCCTCGCAGTCACTCTTAAAACTGAGGGTCAAACATGGATAGTACGGGACAATCTGCCATCGTCACCGGTGGTGCATCAGGCATGGGGCAAGCTACAACGCGTGCATTGCGACAACGGGGCGTTAAAGTGATGGTTTGGGATCGGGTGATTCCAACGGATAGCAAAGACGCTATTGTGTGCGACGTGACATCCGAACATGCGGTAGAACAAGCATTACAGCAAACCATCGATCGCATTGGGGTCCCTAGAATACTGGTGAATTGCGCGGGCGTTGCGCCGGCACGACGCATGGTCAATAAAAAAGGGGTGATGCCGCTGAGTGAGTTCAAACAAGTCATCGATATTAATTTGGTGGGTACCTTTAATGTTATGCGTGTGGTGGCTGCAGCGTTGGCGGGTGTTGATCCTATCGGTGATTCGCATGAACGCGGTATTATCATTAATACGGCATCGATTGCGGCCTATGAAGGGCAGGTGGGTCAGACGGCCTACGCAGCGTCAAAAGGTGCAGTTGTTGCGATGACTTTGCCAGCCGCGCGCGAATTGGCGAGTCTTGGCATTCGCGTGAACACGATCGCGCCTGGATTGATTGCAACGCCCATGTTGTTGAATATGCCGCCAGAAGTTCAAGAAAGTTTGGTTTCTACACTATTATTTCCAAAACGTTTAGGATATCCAGAAGAGTACGCAGCATTGGCACTGCATTTGATTGAGAATACATTAATTAATGGCGAAACTATCCGATTAGATGGCGCGTTACGTATGCAACCGCAATAAGTGATTCCTCACTATGAATTGCACCAACGCTGTTTTATGTGAGTGATCTGGAGATATTGCTAAGTGCTTGGATCCTGCGGACAAGCCGCAGGATGTAGAAAATAACCGACCCATATTCATTCCACTTCAGCAGGTAATTCTGCTGGACTCACATCTGTGTTATCGATGTGTTCAAACATTTTTGCGATGATCATTTTAGGATTAATTTGATACCGCTTATCATTGAGTTGTTCTTTGATAAATCGTATTTTATTTTCGTTCAACATGTTTTCATGTAAAACGGTTTGCATTAAGGTTTCAACTTGTTTTTGAGTGGCAGTAAAATCGAGCTTGTCTAAGAATGGTGTGGGGGAAGCTGTTTCCATGTGCGTGGCGTGTTTGGGCGGTTTTTTTGCCATTTTTTGCTCCTTTGTTATAATGTTCTCGGATGTTATCGGCAGCAAAAGTAAAAACTTTAGGGTTTAGGAGAAAAAAAGATGTCGAATTCTCGGCAATTATTTCATGATGCGCAAACCATTATTCCTGGCGGCGTGAATTCGCCAGTTCGTGCGTTTCGTGGTGTGGGCGGAGATCCTGTTTTTTTTAAACAAGGCGCAGGCGCTTATTTAATAGATGTGGATGATAAACGATATATTGATTATGTTGGCTCATGGGGGCCTTTAATTTTAGGTCATTGTCATCCTGCAGTGGTTTCTGCCGTCATTGAACAAGCAAAAACCGGAATGAGTTTTGGCGCACCGACTGATTTAGAAATCCACTTGGCCAAAAAAATTCAAGCGTTGATGCCGTCCATTGAAAAAATTCGGATGGTCAATTCAGGCACTGAAGCAACCATGACCGCCATCCGTTTGGCCCGTGGGTATACACATAAATCGAAAATTATTAAATTTAATGGCTGTTATCATGGGCATAGTGATGCACTCTTAGTCAAAGCAGGGTCTGGATTATTAACCTTGGGGATCCCGTCTTCATTAGGCATTCTACCTAGTACGGCAGAGCATACATTAACCGTTGATTTTAATGATTTAGCAGGCACAGCTCAGTTGTTTGAGCGTTACGGCAATGATATTGCTGCTGTGATTGTTGAACCCATTGCAGGGAATATGGGCTTGGTATTGCCCCAACCCGAGTTTTTAACTGGGTTACGCGCCTTGTGTGATCACCATGAATCGGTTCTTATTTTTGATGAAGTAATGACAGGATTTCGAGTGGGCTTAGGAGGGGCGCAAGCACTGTATGCGATTACGCCTGATTTGACGACGCTGGGGAAAGTGATTGGCGGTGGATTGCCAGTGGGTGCTGTGGGTGGGCGCGCTGATATTATGTCGTTGTTGGCCCCCATTGGTGGCGTATACCAAGCAGGTACGTTGTCAGGCAATCCGTTAGCGATGGCCGCAGGTTTGGCAACTTTACAGGCAGTAGAGCAGCCCGGATTTTATAGCAATTTGAACCTGCTAAGCACACAACTCATCGCCGCGTTGTCTGAGGTTTGTGCGACCAAACATATTCCTTTTTATGGACGCGCGGTTGGCGGTATGTTTGGATTTTGTTTTACCCCGCAGACCGAAGTGCTCAATCAAGCTCATATTGCAGCATCCGATGAACATTTATTTCAATGTTTCTATCACGGTATGCTACAAGAAGGCATCTATTTTGCCCCATCTCTGTATGAAGCGGGTTTTATGTCGAGCGCACATCAAATGGAAGAAATTCAAGCAACTCAAATTGCTGCAGAACGCGTATTAACACGGATTTGTGTGGCGTGATTGCGGTGTTAAATCTGCTGCATTTACTGCATGATGGACAGACGCCAATTTATGTTGCCGATGGGTATTTAGAAAAAATTGGCCCGTGTAATATTTGTTAATCATCATCACTATCAACCCAATACCAGTACAGGCTAGGATAATATGAGCAATAATATCTCTACAGCGGCGATCTTGGCCCAAAGCGTGTTGCCCGTTGTTTAGAAGTACGGATATTTTTTCTGCGGCTTCCTCTTTTGTTAACGTGTTGTTTACCAAGCTTTTGATCACAATTTGCAAATGTTGCGCTAATAATTTTGTCCTATTTCCCGCGATACACCGATCTTTGTCGTATAATAATTGTCCGTAATTGTCTAGATCTGTAATGCTCTGAAGTACAGCAAGGTATTGTTTTCCGTTGTTCAATTCAGCGATTGGTATGGCATTTGGAGAAGCTTGTAGCTTTGATAATTGGGAAATTACATTCGATATCGGCGTTCGGCGTTTCGGATCCTGAACCCAGCAATTAGAAATGAGCTTCTTGTAATCGGGGTGAGTCTCATCTGAAAAGTCTCCTCGCTCACCTAAAAGGACTCTTTCTCGTATCGTGTTGGTATCTTCTGGAAACATATGACGTCTTTTGATCATTATCCACAGAATGATTGCGAACGCATACAGATCTGATTTGGGGGAATAGGGATAACTGACAGCACCACTTATAAATAATTCTGGCGCCATATAATCCGCAGTTCCTCCAAATTGCTTCAATGATTCAGCATCATCCTCAGAAGTGGCCATACCAAAATCAGCAATTTTTGCAATCATCTGTAAATTGCGACGATCTAACAATATATTGTCTGGTTTCAAATCTCGATGAACAATACGTTTATCAGCCAAATAATTCAGGGCATTGGCGATATCTAAAGCAATCCTATATTGCAGAACATCCTCAATGGGACCGTCAGCAATCAGTGCGCACAAATCGCCACATCGCATAAATTCCAAAACCAAATGTAAAGTATTTGAAACGGATTCTACGCCTAAATAGTCCACGATATTTGGATGCTTCAATTGGCAGTGAATGGCAATTTCCCGATCTAAGAGTTCAATACCATGAGGAAGAGCGCGTTTAATTGCAACAGCTTGACCCTTCCATTTGGCCTGGTAGACCTCTCCAAAAGAGCCGGTTCCTAACGAAATTTCCTTGTGAGTGTTCATATAATTTGTAGGGGATAAAAAGAAATATTATATCACGTATTAATCTTAGTGATAATAAAAAGTCTATATTGCTCTATATATGACAAAAATATGTCATATATAGAGCAATATAGATTACATAGCCACTCCTCAGTACGAACGGGCTATGGTATAACCTACTTACTCGTCTACGTTAGACATCGTGACCGCATGATATCCTGCATCCACATGCAAGACTTCTCCCGTGATACCAGAGGCAAGCGACGAGCAGAGAAATGCAGCGGTGTTGCCGACTTCTTCTACGGTGATATTGCGTTGTAGTGGTGTTACTGTGGCATATGCATTTTGCATTTTACGAAAATCTTTGATCCCCGCAGCGGCTAAGGTTCTTAACGGGCCGGCTGAAATAGCATTGACTCGAATACCCTTAGGACCGACACTGGCTGCGAGGCAACGTACGGCTGCTTCAAGGGCGGCTTTGGCGATACCCATAACATTATAGTTTGGAACTGCTTTTTCAGCACCATAGTAACTCAAGGTTAAAATAGAGCCTTGCGTAGTTTCCATCATAGGATAAGCCGCTTTGGCCAACGCAATCAAACTATACACACTGACGTCATGCGCAATGCGGAATCCTTCGCGAGTGGCATGTTCAATATAATTACCGCCAATTTGATCTGCAGGTGCAAATGCGACTGAATGGACCAAGCCGTCTAAAGTAGGCCAATGTTTGCCTAATTCCGCGAATACGTGATCGATTTGCTCATCTTCGGCAACATCGCATGGGTAAGTGAGTTCGGATTTGAACTCAGCTGCCATCCGTTCAACACGTTCTTTGAGTTTGTCATTTTGGTAAGTAAATGCAAGTTCTGCGCCTTGTTCATGGCATGCTTTTGCAATACCGTAGGCAATAGAGCGATTACTGGCCAGACCCACTATCAATATTCGTTTTCCTTTCAAAAAGCCCATATTTCCCCCGTAATTAAGGTTCTGCTAACAACTCACGCATTTTTGCTTTGATCATATCAATCGCAATTCGATTCTCTCCTCCACGTGGGACGATGAGATCTGCGTAACGGCTAGAAGGTTCGATAAATTGTAAATACATCGGTCGGACTGTCGTTTCATATTGGTGGAGCACGGATTCAAAAGAACGGTGACGCTCTACCACATCACGCATTAAGCGTCGACTGAGGCAC
>CAZBSX010000043.1:0-9286 GCA_964494305.1 uncultured Legionella sp.
GGTGGAGAAGTGCAGGCTTCGCTGACGCGAGAGTTTGGGTATGCGGAGTTATCGCTGATTCAACAGAGTGCGTTGTTTCTTGATGTAGCGCCCAAACACGTAGACAGTCAAGTCTTCGATGTGTGGATGAGTCATGGTGATAAAGTGACGCAAGTACCTCCTGATTTTACAGTGATTGGTACTACGACCAATACCGCGGTTGCGGGCATGGCGAACGAAGATAAACATTGGTATGGGCTGCAATTCCATCCAGAAGTGACTCACACGCCACAAGGGAAAGCCATTTTACGCCGATTTGCTGTGGATATTTGTGGTGCGAATACTGATTGGACCACTGAGCATATTATTGACGAAATGATTCACACTATTCGTGAACAAGTTGATCAAGATCATGTTTTGTTGGGTTTGTCCGGCGGTGTTGATTCGTCAGTTGTTGCCGCTTTGTTGCATCGCGCGATTGGCAAACAGTTGGTGTGTGTCTTTGTAGATACTGGATTACTGCGTCACAATGAAATGCAGCATGTCAAAACAATGTTTGCAGAGCAAAGCGGTATTCATATTATTTGGGTCGATGCCGCAAATGAGTTTTTTGCTGCCTTAGCCCATCAAGATTGTCCGGAAACCAAACGAAAAATTATTGGTAAATTGTTCATTGATATTTTTGAACGCGAAGCAAACAAACTCACGAATATTTCGTGGTTAGCACAGGGTACGATTTATTCAGATGTCATTGAGTCTGCCTCGAGCCAAGTGCCGGGCGGTGTATCAGAAGTAATCAAATCGCACCACAATGTGGGTGGGTTACCAGCCAATATGCAATTAAAATTGATTGAACCCTTGCGTAGCTTATTTAAAGATGAGGTTCGTAAACTTGGCTTAAAACTGGGGTTACCGGATACAATGATTCATCGTCATCCTTTTCCAGGTCCTGGTCTCGGCGTTCGAATTTTGGGTGCTATTCAACCTGAATATGCTGAGATTTTACGTCAGGCAGATGCTATTTTTATCGAAGAATTACATGCTGCGGATTTATATAAACAGGTGAGTCAAGCGTTCGCTGTTTTTCTCCCAGTCAAAAGTGTTGGTGTGATGGGCGATGGACGACAATATGGCTATGTCATTGCGTTGCGAGCTGTCGAGTCGATTGATTTCATGACAGCGCACTGGTCACATTTGCCGTGGGAATTTTTGGGACGAGTATCGAATCGTATTATTAATGAGGTGCACGGTGTTTCGCGTGTTACGTATGATATCTCCGGCAAACCACCAGCAACCATTGAATGGGAATGAGTGATCTGGCACAACAATTTGCGGAGTATCTGGGTGAACGTCAAGCCCAAGGATTATACCGCCAGCGTGTTTTATCAAGTGATGCAGGGGAAAATTTGGATTTCTCTTGTAATGATTATCTCTCTTTAACAACTGATGCACGCGTTCGACAAGCGTTTTGCAAAGGATTCGAGCGCTATCCGGTAGGTAGCGGTGGATCAATGGTTTTAAGTGGGTATCACGCGCCACATCGCCAATTAGAGCAAGATTTTGCTCAAGCATTAGGTGTCGATGATTGCTTATTGTTTTCTTCAGGGTACGCCGCAAATTTAAGTGTTGTCAGTCTCTTAGCTCAGTTTGGTGCGCACTGTTTGATTGATAAGTCGGTGCATGCGTCAGTTTATGATGGCCTGACTCTTGCGAAAGCCAAGTACAGCCGATTTTTACATAATAATTTACACGATCTCCAGAAAAAATTGGCCCTTATTCCAAACCCAACAGCGATACTCACTGAATCTACATTTAGTATGAGTGGTTTGCACGCGCCACTGACTGATATAGCAGGGCTGGCACCAACTCGTGATGTGGCTTTGATTGTTGATGAAGCGCATGGTTTTGGCGTTATGGGACCCCAAGGTTTAGGCGGCGTTAGTGCTGCTGGATTGACTCAAGTGGACGTGCCATTACGAGTTATTCCATTTGGTAAAGCAATGGCTGGTTCGGGTGCCATTGTGGCAGGTCAAGCATTGTGGATAGATGCGTTATTGCAAGCAACGCGCCAACCCATTTATTCTACGGCTATTAGTCCTGCGCTTGCTTATGGATTGCGAGAAGTGTTGCTTATTATACAACAATCCGACGATCGACGTGCGTATTTACGGGATTTGATTACTTATTTTCGCGAACGCGCGCGTACATCCTCATTTCGTTGGCGGGACTCGGTTTCTCCTATTCAACAATTGCAAGTTGGGTGTCCCTATATTGCAATGACTCTTGCACAGACTCTGCAGGCGCAACAAATTCGATGTTGCCCTATCCGGCAGCCTACTGTGAGTAAACAAGAAACGGGGTTGCGAATTATTTTAAATTATCATCATACGCAAACGGATATCGATCGTTTATTTCGGGTTTTGCAATCGTGACTCAATTGGCTATCCAGTCTTTTGGGGTCGGTGTTCCTCTCGTGCTATTCCACGGATGGGGGTTTGATCGTCGAATTTGGCACGCAATATTACCCGATGTATTGGCGCTACCTGTTGCACATCAACTTATCTTGGTGGATTTGCCTGGCTTTGGGGGTAGCCCGATGTCAACGTGGTCTGAGTTTAAAGAGAATATCTTAGCTGATTTGCCTACGCAATTTATTCTGGGAGGGTGGTCATTAGGCGGTTTGTTCGCGACTCGTTTAGCCAGTGAAGCGCCGCACCGAGTCAAGCAATTGTTACAAATTGCGTCTTCTCCTTGTTTTATTCAAAATTCGGATTGGCCTGGAATTAGCCCGGAATTACTCGACGATTTTTATCAGCGGTTTATGTTGGCGCCGCAAGAAACACGCCAACAATTTGTACGCTCACAATTAGGATCTGGCCAACCTAATATGAACAGTCTTGCTGAATACGATCAATGTAGCGGTCTACACGAAGGGTTACTCGCACTGAAGTCTTGGGACTTACGTGCTAATGTATTGAATTTGACTACGCCAATAGCCTATCTATTTGGACGCCTTGATCGTATTGTTCCATATAAAACGATGACAAGTTTGCAAAATAAGCGCCCACAGGATCATTACACCCTGTTCCAACGTGCGGCACACATGCCATTTTTATCTCACCGTAAAGAATTTATTGATTGGCTCAAGGTGATCTTATGTTAAAGACCTGGTTTATAGTCGGAACAGATACAGATTGTGGTAAAACGTATGTAACTGTTGCATTGCTTGAGTATTTACGTCAACAAAAGCAAGTGGCTCGTGCTTTAAAACCCGTGGCTAGTGGTTGTACAGAAGAGCATGGCGTACTTGTAAACGAGGATATCCAGCGCTTGGAACATGCTAATGGTGTTTCCTCGCCACCTATTCACCACTGGGTGATGCCGCTTGCTATTTCACCGCATCTTGCTGCTAAAGCAGAAGGTCTGTCATTATCGGTTGCGGAGATTCAAGCGTTTTATGAATCCTATCCGAGCAAGGATTTAGATTATCTTTTCATCGAAGGAGCGGGCGGATTGTTCGTGCCACTCAACGAACAAGAAACCTGGGTCGATTTCCTTTGCCAAACTCAGTTGCCGGTCATCTTAGTTGTAGGCATGCGTTTAGGGTGTATTAATCATGCGTTACTCACGGCGTACGCTTTAAAACAACATCAACTTACCTGCGTAGGATGGATTGCAAATTTCATTGATCCACACATGCTTGTGCCCACAGAAAATTTAGATACGATCGCTAAGAAACTCGATTGTCCTTTACTCGGCACTGTCCCATTTCAAGGTATGTTTGTTCCTCAGCCTACTATGACGGTATACGGTTCATCATACTAAGGTGCAGCCTCTGAGTTAGCCCTACAGGTGAGTACTCAGTTTGATGTGAGCTGACACACTCAATCTTGTATAAAATGTAATCATATACTATACTTATAGTACAGATAAAGTTAAGGACGACTAATCATGAAAGGACTTATTTTAGCAGTATTGATGGTTACTGGAAGTGCCTTTTTAAATGGGTGTTGCACTGATGATCTATGTAATTTAAGTGGCTCCACTTACGTACCAGCGAGCGTTGATAATAAACAATGTAACAATTGTAGCACGTGTAGTTCTTGTGGTTATGACAAAAGTTACACGTATAGTGGTTGGTACTAACAACGCTTAGGCTAGACTGGTACAATTTGCCCCGGATTTTCCGGGGCTTCTTATTGCGAGTAAGAGCTTAAAGCGGTCAATACAAGGGACATCATGCTCCAAATCACACCTGAGATATCGATTTTAGAGAACGAAATTGAGCTCACTGCCATTCGTGCACAAGGCGCCGGCGGGCAACACGTCAATAAAGTGTCTACAGCAATTCACCTTCGATTTGATATTGCACGCTCCTCTCTACCGCCAGAATATAAAGCGAGATTACGCCGTACGAATGATTATCGAATGACTACAGAAGGTGTTATTGTGCTTAAAGCTCAACGGTATCGAAGCCAGGAGCAAAATAAGGCTGACGCTATTCATCGACTCGTTAAGTTTATTCAAAAATCAATTATTGTGGCTACCAAGCGAAGAAAAACCAAACCCTCAAAACGCGCCATTCAACAAAGACTAGATAGAAAATCCCAGCATGGTCAGCTAAAAAAATTGCGGCACGCTCCAAATCAATAAGCTTTCCTAGAAGAACTCCATATAAGGCCCAACCTACAATAGGTTTATCATCTACATTTGCAAAATCCCATTGGCTTACCGTTTGGTCCAGTAGTGTCTGGAATGACAGCACAATATGGGTGTTGTAATTTAGGACAAATCAGGCGTTGGCAGTGCTTATCTGAATCGCAATTTGCGGTACCAGAAAATGCCAATACAGGAAAAAATAAACTTAAACTCAGCCAGAGAGAACGCATCTTTTCTGTCTCCTTATTCACGTAGTGTGAGTACATCACACGGTGCTTGATCTACGACTGAATGTGCAGTACTTCCTAATGTAACCGGTATGTTCTGGGGAGAGTGATGACCTACGATGATCATTTGGCAATTGAGTTCTTCTGCTTTTTGCAAGATAATTTGTTTGGCTGAGCCAAACTCAACGAATAGATGGTTTTTAGCCAGATTAAAAGCCTCGCCTAAAATGGACATCACGAGATTTGCATCTTCTAGCAGTGCATTCGGTTTTTCTATTTCAGTGAATCCAAGCCCTTGCGCCAAGACCATGGTATCAGGTGTTTCAACCACATGGATTAAGTAGAGTTTCGCATTCAAACGCTTAGCAATTTCTGCAGCTTGCTCACACATTTTATAATGATTTTCAGATAAATCCGTTGCATGTAATATTGCAGTGTACATCGTGCTCTCCTAGATTTGAAACATCCTTTTTCTTACTATAGCCCAAGTTATGAGTTTTAAATAATTATAATCAAAGGATTGGAGGAATTTTAAGTTCATCCATAGTCCAATGATAATAAAGTAGTGTAAGAGATTGGAGGTGTGTTTCGATTCGTTGAGCCTTCACTGAGCCTCGTGTACGCCATGAATCCATAATAATAAGGGTTAGATATTGAGGACGTTCTTGAATTGTTTTGTACCTTATATGGACTCATCCTATTTATAACAACCCACAATGGTTTGGGGTACACTGGGGGTTAGAAAGATTTGTTCGCCATTGGGTAAGCATTGATCGGGGGCAAGTTCAAGTAACGGGACAATCACAAAATCGCGCTTGGTTAAGTGAGGATGCGGAATATTCAGCTTTTGGTGACGAATGGTCCGTTGTCCATACAATAAAACATCAATATCAATACTCCGTGAACCCCAGGTTTTTTTATGAATTCTGCGTTGTTTGTGTTCTATGTCTTTACACAATCGATATAAGACATGGGGCGCCAACGACGTTTTTAAACCAATCACCATATTTAAATAATGAGGCTGAGCTTTCACACCAAAGGGTGTGGTTCGGTAAATTTTAGACCGATTTTGGAGACAGGTTCTAGGTAAATCTCGTAAATGCTTGAGCGCACGTGCTAATTGTCGTCGTGGTTTGTGTAAATTAGATCCTAAACCGAGATAAACCATCGGCATGGTTTTATTCCTCTGTCGAATTTGAAGGATGGCAATCTGCAATCATAGTTGCTTGCCCTTGCTCATCGACTTCTTGGAAAGCAGTCCACCATTTGGCTAATTCAATCGATTCATCATTTGCCAATGCACGTAACACAAAAAAGTCGTACGCTGCTCTGAAGCGAGGATGCTGAAATAAATGATATATTTTGGCGCCGTTACGTTTGGCAAAACGGGATTGTAAGAGCCAAATTTCTCGAATAACTTGGGCATGGCGTTTGGGGATGGTAATAATTTTAGTCTGTTCACTCAGCACTTGCGCAATCGCCTGATCCAGCGCTGGCATGGGTTCAATACCTGAATTACGCAATGTTTTTGCACGAATTTGCATAGGAAACCATAAAATGACTGCAAACAGGAACGCTGGATTCACAGGTTTACGTGCTTGGATTCGAGTGTCCGTGCTTTCAAGTGCAAACATTAAAAACTGCTGCATAGGATAATGCTTAGGGATATGCGCATTCAAGGGGAACAGTTGTTGAAATAACCCATATTGTTCCAACAGTGGTTGCATGGCGTGTGCGCTACCGCTTTGATAGAGTTTGACCATCTCATCAAATAGGCGTGAGCCGGAAACATGGGTCAATAAATGACTTAAACTTTCAATAGGTGCTGCAGTCTCGGGTTCAATAGTGAATTTCAATTTTGCGCTAAAGCGAATGGCACGTAACATTCTTACCGGATCTTCATGATAGCGCGTGTTAGGATCTCCAATTATGCGTAGACATTTATTCTGAATATCTTGGAAACCGTGTGTAAAATCTACGATGGTGCCATGCTCTATTTCGTAATACAGTGAATTTGCAGTGAAATCTCGGCGCCAGGCATCTTGCTCCAACGTGCCATATACATTGTCGTCAATCAACATACCCCGGTCATTGGTTTGGATATTGGTATCAATAGGCTCATGGGCACGAAAAGTTGCAACTTCAATGATTTCCCGGTGAAAAGGAATATGAACAAGTTTAAACCGGCGACCAATGATCCGTGCTTGCCGAAATAGTTTCTTAATTTGTTGCGGAGTCGCATTTGTGGCGACATCGTAATCTTTGGGAGACAGTTGCAATAAACTATCGCGAACTGCACCGCCGACGAGGTACGCTTGGTATCCGGCATGATTCAGGCGAGTGACAACCGTAATGGCATTAGGATTGAAATTTTGCTGAGCAATATTATGTTTATCTTGCGCAACAATGTATTGAGAATCAATGCTTGGCTTTTGCGATTTAGCTCTGTTAAAAAATTTTTTAATGATATTAATGTTTAGATACTCGAAATTTCACTCAATTATAGTACTATGAAAATAAGAATTGGGTCAATAACGAATAATTAAGGATGATTATGAATGTAGTCGATACGAGTCTAATTTTATTGACTCTGATCATATTAGAAGTCATTTTGGGTATAGATAATCTCATTTTTTTATCTATCTTAACCGAAAAACTCCCTGTACACAGTAGGGAACGAGCACGTTACTGGGGATTGTCCTTCGCCTGGGTCGCACGGTTATTTTTACTTGCTTTTGCTGTAGTGTTAGTTAGTTTTAAAAAAATCCTATTTACAGTAGCTGGTATTTGATTTTCAATTCACACGGGATTCCTATTGCTGGGGGGCTTTTTTTTAATTGCAAAAGCAATCCAAGAAATTCATATCGAAATGACGCCACAGAATAAATTGTTTCGTTCTCTGCGAAAACGACAATCATTTTGGGAGGTTGTATCTCAAGTTGCCATGATGGATATGGTGTTTTCGATTGATAGTGTGCTGACGGCAGTTGGATTAACGACTGAGTTTTGGGTTATGGCGACCGCAATTAGTATTGCAATTCTGAGTATGCTTTATCTCAGTGCTGCAATTACGAAATTCATCCAGCGTTATCCGACAGTCAAAATGTTGGCATTATGCTTTTTAGTATTGATTGGTACATTCTTAATCGCAGATGGACTTTCTTTTCATATTCCTAGACAATATTTGTATGTGGTATTGGTGTTTTCATTAGGGATTGAAACATTGAATGTGTTGAAACGAAAACGCCACGGTGAATCTTGACATTTCGCTCGCTTGGGCCAAACAAAGGGACGGTATATGCTCATCATCAAAGCCTTTCATATTATTACCTTGGTGACATGGTTTGCCGGGTTATTTTATCTCCCGCGATTATTTGTTTATCATACGCAAACCAAGGATAAAATCGGTCTTGAGCGGTTTCAAATCATGGAGTTTCGTTTATTTTACGCCATTATGTGTCCAGCAGGCGTTATCACTACGGGTTTGGGATTCTGGCTGTTGAGTCATGATCCACATTATTATTTGCACATGGGGTGGATGCAAGCCAAATTGGCTTTGGTGTTGATACTTTGGATATATCACGGTTATTGCGGTTATTGCATGAAGCGTTTTGCGCGCAAAAGGAATAGGCATACTACGACGTTTTATCGTTGGTTTAATGAGGTGCCCACATTGTTGCTGATTGTGATTGTGCTCTTAGTGGTGGTCAAACCATGAGCTTTTCTGTTTCTGCGTGCTGCTTTCTTGAGGTGAAGTTCCCGCCTGGGCGGGAAAGCCTATCACATCTCTACCAGTTCAAAATCTTCTTTACTAGCGCCACAGTCAGGACAAAACCAGTTTTCTGGGACGTCTTCCCATAATGTTCCAGGGGCAATCCCGTCTTCAGGGTAACCTAAAGCCTCATCATAGATGAAACCGCAAATGACACAGATGTATTGTTTATAAATTGGCATTTTAAGATACTTGTTTTTAAGCAGGCGCTAATTTACCTGTAATTTGTCTCATTGTAAAGAGAAGGTGTAAGCCAGGCCTGTTCAAGGCTGGTCATCCCTTCTGGCCTTTTTTATGGGTAATCTACGGTATTGTGAATAACGCGACTTTGGGTTTTCCCGCATAACCAGCCCAATTCGGCAATGAGTTGAAATTTAATTAAAGTCAAATCGATTTTTAGGCTTCTTCAGGAACAATGAAGCCCGGTTTTTCTTCGCAATTTAAGCTATCAATGAGCCAGAATTTCTTTAAGTTGATTTGGATGATTTCGTAAGACTTTTAGTAACAGACTCAGCGGTCGTGGTATGGGTAACTTACCTGTTTCATAACGATTAAATGCGTTTACACCGCCACCGAATATGGCAGCTGCTTGTTTCTGAGTTAATTTTAACTTAACTCTAACTTGCTTAATTTCTTCTGGTGTTAACAA
>CAZBSX010000044.1:0-9116 GCA_964494305.1 uncultured Legionella sp.
ATTATCTTGCGTTTTTAAATCTAAAAATTGATAGGTCTGTGCTGAAAATTGCAAAATCATCTGTTCAATTTGCCAATTGGGTTTACACGCCGTTAATTGGGGTAAAAAAACCGTAGCGCTGCTTAAGCGTTGAGTCGTGATGACTGTGGCAAGTTTACTGATGCAGTCTTTGAGTACAGTGGGTGTATAGTCTTTTTTATTGCCACAATGAATCAGTAACAGCTCATGCGTGCCTTGATCGTCGGCATGGTAAATAGTATCTCCAGGTTCTTGCAGCCGCTGTTTTAAATGGGTGAGCAATGCATGCATGGCAGGATTGATCGGCAGTTCTGTGACGTGTGTATCGGAAAATAGGCCGAGGACTAAGCAATCTGATTTGATTTGTTCTAATGAAGTGCATAATCCATAATTCATCATTGCTTCCTGAGGGGGGTAAAATCTGTTATTTTAGCTGACAGATAAGAATAGATCTAGGTTATTATACGTTAGATAAATTAAATGCTGTTCTTTATGAGCTGCGTGGCCAAGCCACAGGCATTCAGAGGAAAATTGTGATTCTGTTTCGTTATTTGGCCAAAGAAGTGGGCATGACCCTAATTGCTTTGACCAGCATATTAATCTTAATTTTTATGAGTAATCAAGTCGTCATTTACTTGAATCGGGCTGCAAGCGGGGTGATCCCGGGGATGCTAGTTATGCAGTTAATGATGCTTGAATTACCTAATTTATTGAGCTTACTGTTACCTCTAGGGTTTTATTTTGCATTATTGTTGGCTTATGGCCGCTTGTATGCAGACTCCGAGATGGTGGTTTTACAAGCCTGCGGCTACAGTTCAACGCGGTTACTGCGCCATACTTTGGGGATGGCATTGATTGTTGCGTTGATTACCGCAGGCATGATTAGCCTTAGCCCCTTGATCGCGTATCAACGTGCTAAACTATTACAGACGACTGGATTGCAAACGTTAATTCAAACGATCATTCCTGGACGTTTTCGTGCTGCGATGAATGATCAATTTGTTTTCTATATAGAAGCAATGAATACGAAACATACCCAAGCCCGCGGTGTGTTTGTGGCCAAGCGCGCGCAGCACGGCGACCAATCCTCTTGGGATATTTTAACGGCGCAACATGCAATGGCTAAGAAAGATAAAGTAACTGGTGAAGAATATTTGATTTTAACGGATGGTAAGCATTATCAAGGTCAGCCCGGCCAGGCTGATTATCAAATTGCATCATTTCGGCAATATGAAGCTCGTTTACCGCATCAAAACACCTTGATGAAATTGGATATTCGTACTGTGCCATTTCATGAGTTATTACCGTTTAATAACCCAGATCATGTGAAGGCAGCCGAATTACAGTGGAGAATCTCTATTCCCCTGATGGTCTTTAGTTTAACCATGGTTGGTGTTCCTTTGAGCCGTGTGAACCCGCGCGCAGGAAAATATGCGAAATTATTACCTGGGGTGATTTTGGCCGTCTTATATGCCAATTTTATGTTTATTAGCCGCGATTGGGTAGCTGCCAATAAAGTGCCTCTGTGGTTAGGGATGTGGTGGTTACATGCATTGGTTATTTTATTTGGGTTAGGCTTGCTTTGGCGCCAAAGGACCAGTGGACGATGAACTTAGTCGATCGTTATATTGCCAAGACCGTGTTTGCTTCTGTTGCATTAGTGGTGCTGATGTTGACTGGATTACAGGGATTCATTTTATTCGTGAATCAATTGGGTGATTTGGGGAAAGCCGATTATGGCATTGTTCAAGCCTTAGTATTTGTCGGTTTGGGCATGCCCTATCAAGTGTATTTGTTTTTTCCAATGGCCAGTCTGTTAGGGTGCCTAGTCGGGTTGGGGGTAATGGCCAATCATCATGAATTGGTGGTGTTGCGTGCAGCAGGCATGTCCATTGGACAAATTACGTTGGCCGTATTCAAAATGGCAATGCTCGTGATTCTCGTGATGACCTTACTTGGTGAGTTGGTGCTTCCAAAACTGGTTTTATGGGCGAATGAGTATAAAATTCAAGCACTTCGAGGTGGGCAAACGCTGCAAACCACTAAAGGATTATGGTTGCATGCAGATCACGATATTATGATGATTGGACGTATCATGTCCCCAACCCATCTGGAACAAATTGAACAATTTCATTTTGATGATCAGCACCGCCTGGTGTTTGTCCGCCGGATCCAATCCTTACAGCAGAAAGAACGGGTTTGGTGGGCATCTTCATGGGTGCAAACCAATTTGTCTCACATCCAAACCACCACAACGCATGCGCGTCAAGCCAGATGGGATGTGGCATTGGATCCGCGGTTGTTGCAAGTCTCTGATCACGAGCCTGATGAAATGACCATTCTAGAATTACATCAGTTTCTTACGGTCCAAAAATTAACGCAACAGAATGTGCGAAATTATGAGTTGGGATATTGGCAACGCGTTATTCTCCCGATAACAACCCTTGTGATGATGTTATTGGCAATTCCGTTTGTGTTTGGACCACTGCGCTCTTCCAGCATGGGTTCAAAATTGATGATCGGCGCGCTCGTCGGATTTGGGTTTTACATTCTCAACCGATTTTGCGGCTCTTTAAGTCAAATTTATCAATTTTCCTCGATTTTAGCTGCAATTGGCCCTACGGCAGTTTGTGCGGTATTGGGCGGGTATTTGATGTATCGAGCACGATAGCGGCTATTTTTTAATCAGAAAATATTGTATACTGATGTCCACTACGAAGCCCACTGTAGGAGTGGTCATGAAACACTATATCGCACTTCTTTTGTGCTTAATCTCTTCTCTAGGTTATGCGAAAAAAATAGACCTTGATCTTTGTCCAAGTCTTTTGAATGTGGTGATTCAAAATGATACGCAAGTTGATTGCTATATGACGTACCAGACTATCAACAAGGGTACGGCCCGCTCTTCAGCGATTCCCCTCATGATTCCAGCTGGTAAAAAATCTTCAACTTATGGATTTGAAACGGAAATTATGCCACTACAGTGGGCTGACGAACTGAGTGTTGGGCTCAGTTTTCAATGTGGTGCGGATAAAACAGTTACATTTGAATCGAGAAAATATGTCTACGCTGGTGTCTTTAGTCCTAGTATCTCTATTGAGGGATCGGTAACAGCACTATCTAATATGGATGCAAACTTCATGATTATTTCTGGTGATTGCGCTGGTCCTCACCCTAAGGTAGATACGCTGCGTTGGATATTGTATTAAGGTCGGTTCGCATTCTACGATCTTGTTATTTAAGCGTTTACTTTTAATTGACTGAGCTTTGTAGGTTGGGCCAAGGCCTAATCTACAATTACGCTTCCCTTGCTTTAACCTCTTCAATTTTTGCTGCAATGCGCGCCTGTAAGATACGATCGTGTTTGGCATAGGTTTTGGCTAAGATTAATTTGCGTAAAGCATCATGGAGTTCTCCTTGTAAGAGATGACATTCTGCCAGAGTAAAATAGGCATATCCCAAGCGATGATTGGCGGCTTGCGCTTGCGCTAATTGATAACAGATGGGGAGATCATGTTTATAAACGCGGCTAGCTGTTAAAAAAATCGCAGCAGCTTTTGGCGCTTGGTTGGCAGCCAGCAAGGCATTTCCATATTCCAGTGTGATGGCATAATTGTCTGGGAAATTCGCATAAAGTTCACTCAAAACTTGGACCGCTTCGGCGGGTTGCGATAATCCTTCATAGTTTTTTGCCATTGCAATGGCATAGTAAAAATTATTGGGTGCTTGCATCCACAAGGGTTTGAGTTGCGCCATGGCTTGGGTGTATTGATTCATGTGCATTAATTGGAGGGCGTATCCATAGCGGCAAGCCGTAGCGGTTGTGTTTTGCAGACATTGATGTTGATAATACTCTAATAAGCGTTTGGCATCGCCATTCACTGCTGTGCGAATCAGTTCTTTGAATAAACGATAATTGGTAGGGTCAACTGTAATTTTTTTCGTTGCAGGTGGACACCGGTTTTCTGCTTCGGCAATCCGCTCTTCATCTAATGGGTGAGTCCGTAAAATGGCAGGAATATTATCGGTATAATGGTAACGTGATGCTTGTTGCATTTTTTTAAAAAAATCGGGCATTCCATGTGGGTCAAATCCTGCTTTACTGAGCATACTGATGCCAATGCGATCCGCTTCGCGCTCGCCAGAACGTACAAAATTGATGTTGTCTTGAGCAAACCCAGATAATGCACCATAGAGTGCCCCAGTGGATAAGGCGGGGTTAATGACGCCTAAAGCAATGCTGGCTAATAATGTTGCAAGCATTGGAATGCGCATTTCTTTTTGATGTTCAATCATGCGATACAAATGGTGCTGCCGAACGTGGGCCATTTCATGCGCCATGACGCCGGCTAATTCGGATTCTGTGGCGGTTTCTAAAATGAGCTGCGTATTGATGCCAATGTGTCCCCCAGGGCCTGCGAATGCATTGATTTCATTGGACTTTACCAGAAAAAGATCGGGTTGATCGAGTTGACTAGACTCTGCCAACTGTTTCCCCAAATGGTTGATATAACTGTGTGCGAGTGGGTCGCGTAATACAGAATCGGAGTGATTAATTTCTTGAATGAATTCACGTTCAAGCTGGTCAAGCTCGGCATTGGAGTATGCTGAAAAAGCCTGTGCAACGGTAGGAAAAATTAAGCAAAAACTCAACCAGAGTGCGCAGAGCCTCTTCTTAATCTTCCTCGGCTGAGGACGAATGAATTGTGGTGAATCGCTACATTTGATATAATTCATGGTCGTTTCATGGGTGATTTTCTATGCACAAAGAGTATTTGCTTTCCGCTTTGGAGCAGGCCAAGCTCGGTCGAGGGTCGTGTGCGCCCAATCCAAGTGTGGGTGCTATTGCGGTTCAACATAACCAGATTATTGCCGAAGCGTATCATCCTGGCGCTGGATTGCCGCACGCGGAGCAAGTACTCTTAACGCGTATTCCTCCTTCTTGCCAAGACGTGACGCTATACGTCACTCTAGAGCCGTGTAATCACTGGGGACGTACGCCCCCTTGTGTTGACGCTATTATTGCACGTGGCATTAAACGGGTCGTATATGCTTATGCTGATCCGAATCCGCTTGTTTCAACCAATGATTCACCCAAAATTTTATCAGAGCACGGCATTGACGTGATCCATTACCCACTGCCTGAAATCGATCGGTTCTATCAAAGTTACCATCATTGGCTACACACGCACAAGCCTTGGGTCACCGTAAAAATCGCACAAACATTAGATGGGTATATTGCTGGCGCGCGCGGGGCAAGGCTGAGCATATCCAACTCTGCTTGTTCTGCTTTTACCCACGAACAACGTCGTGCTAGCGATGTTATTTTAACCACTTCGCACACCATTTTGCAAGATAACCCCCAATTGACGGTGCGTTTACCTGGTCTTGAACCGACGTCAAAACCGGTTGCAGTCTTAGACACTCATTTGAGTTTACAGCATGACGTGGATGTATTGTCTTTGGCAAAACAAGGGCTGATTTATTATGGTGAGACCGGGCGCGTGACGTATCAACAAACGGGGTGTGCGTATTATCCGATGCCAGTGCGCGATCAACACCTCGATTTGGCCGCAGTACTGAATCATTTGGGGACCATGGGATATCATGACGTGTGGGTTGAAGCTGGTCGTCAACTCTTTACAACATTACATCGAGCGGGATTAGTGAATCGTACGCATATTTATCTTGCGCCAAAAATTTTAGGCGAACAGCCAGGCCTACCTCTGTATGCAAATTTGGAATCTTTTGCAGCAGCGCGCGCCTTAGCATGGCAAGTTATGGATGATAATGTCATCTTAACCATGGATTGGTAACGAATTTAAGAACTGTGGTATGATATGCCCCTTACCTAGGGGTAGTTTTAAGGTTGTAACTCAACTATTCAGCACCGTTCAAGATGCGTTCAAATCTGATGTTTCTCTGAGCATCAGGAATTGTTGGTGAATAGATACGTAAGGTTAAGGTATGACGAGCCCATTTAATACGATTGAAGCAGCAATTCAAGCCATTCAAGCTGGCCAAATGGTCATTTTGGTTGATGATGAAAGCCGAGAAAATGAAGGTGACCTAGTGGTTGCTGCGCAATTTGCTACCCCTGAACGTATTAATTTTATGGCTAGATTCGGGCGCGGCTTGATTTGTTTGCCTATGGCAGCCACCATGATTGATCGTTTGGGATTGCCGATGATGACGTCGTCTAATCGCTCTCCCTATGGAACTGCTTTTACTGTATCTATCGAAGCAGCGGCCGGCGTGACGACTGGGATTTCAGCCGAAGATCGCGCACGTACGATTCAAGTGGCTATTGATTCGAACAGCACACCAACCGATATTATTTCTCCTGGACATATTTTTCCATTACGTGCTAATCCCAAAGGTGTGTTGGCACGTGCTGGCCAAACGGAAGGAAGCGTAGATTTAATGCGTTTGGCTGGATTAACGCCAGCTGCTGTGATTTGTGAAGTCATTAACGAAGATGGCACGATGAGTCGTCGTCCGGATTTGATCACATTTGCGAAACAACATAATATTTTATTGGTTTCTATCCATGATTTGATTGAATACCGCATCCTGCACGAACAGTTGGTTTCTGTGGCGGCAACGTCACGCTTGCCATTAGCGCAGCATGGTGATTTTACGATGATGCTTTTTGAAAATGAGCTGGATACGTGCGAGCATTTTGCTTTATTGAAGCCACCGGTCGATGATCGAAAGCCCCCCTTGGTACGGATTCATTCGGAATGCATCACGGGTGATGTGTTCGGATCGTGTAAGTGCGATTGTGGCAAACAATTAGAACAATCTCTCGCCTATCTTGCGGCTGAAGGGGGCGTGCTCATTTATATGCGCCAAGAAGGGCGTGGTGTCGGCTTGGCCAATAAAATCAAAGCGTATTCGTTGCAGGATGAGGGATATGATACTGTGGAAGCCAATGAACATTTGGGTCTCCCGGTCGACAATAGAAATTATGCCATTGCCTTTCAAATTTTAAAGCATTTGCAACTGGACCAAATTCGTTTAATTACCAATAATCCGTTTAAAGTTACGGCCATGGCGCATTACGGGATTACAGTGACTGAACGTATCCCTGTCTTGGTGGCTCCAACAGCTGAAAATTATCTGTATCTCAAAACGAAACAAATAAAATTGGGTCATTATCTGAGTATTCCTGATGGGAGTGACGTATGAACGTGATTGAAGCGCGACAAACATTCACAGAAAAAGCGGATTTTCCAGTGGCTTTGGTGGTTGCTGAATTCAATGGAAAAATTACGCAAGCACTGCAAGAAGGTGCAGTGGCGCAACTCTTAAAGCGTGGCGTGAGTTCAGAGAATATTTTAGTAGTCACGGTACCAGGTGCTGTGGAAATTCCTATTGTGGCGCAGCGCTTGGCGTTGACGAAACGTTATCAAGCGATTATTGCTTTGGGTGCAGTGATTCGTGGTGAAACTACGCATTATGATTATGTATGCCAGCAGGTGAGTCAAGGCTGTCAGCAGATTGCTGTGACTTACGATATTCCCGTTATTTTTGGCGTATTAACTACCGAGACAGAAGAGCAAGCTTGGGATCGTGTGGGTGGTGATTTTGGGCACAAGGGAATGGATGCTGCAGATACGGCGGTGGCCATGTATACTGTACTAAAACAATTGGCTCAAGTTAGCGAATTGTCAACCCACCCTATATTGGGGCAACGAGTGTGATGCGATGACTAAATATATTTTTATTACAGGGGGTGTTGTTTCGTCCTTGGGCAAGGGTATTGCGGCTGCCTCATTAGCCGCAATTTTGGAAGCACGTAATCTGCGTGTTACGCTCATTAAATTGGATCCGTACATCAATGTTGATCCTGGTACGATGAGCCCTGTGCAACATGGCGAAGTCTATGTGACGCAAGATGGTGCTGAGACCGATTTGGATCTAGGCCATTACGAGCGGTTTGTTCGTTCGACGATGACCAAAAAAAATAATTTTACCACCGGTAAAATTTATGAAAACGTGATCAAAAAAGAACGACGCGGTGATTATTTAGGTAAGACAGTCCAAGTTATCCCTCATATTACGAATGAAATCAAACGGTGTATCAAACTTGGCGCGGAAGGCTACGACATCGCCATGGTTGAAATTGGCGGGACCGTGGGGGATATCGAATCTTTACCCTTTTTAGAAGCGATTCGCCAAATGCGTCTCGAATTAGGCGCAACCCACACTGCCTTTATTCATTTGACTTTAGTCCCTTATATTGCAACCTCGGGTGAAACCAAAACCAAACCCACACAGCACTCGGTCAAAGAATTGCGCTCGATTGGGATTCAGCCGGATATCTTAATTTGCCGTTCGGAACAGGGCTTAACCCTACAAGACCGTAGCAAAATTGCATTATTTACCAATGTTGAGCGCGAAGGCGTGATTTCTTTGCAAGATGCAAAATCAATTTATCAAATTCCAATGATTTTGCACGAACAACATTTGGATGATATTGTGTTGCGCAAATTGGCAATCACCACGGCGCCGCCGGCTGATTTGTCGGAATGGGAGCATGTGGTTACAGCACAAAGCATCAAAACCATGGCGGTTAAAATTGGGTTGGTAGGCAAATATGTGGAATTGAATGACGCCTATAAATCGATTAATGAAGCCTTGATTCATGCGGGTATTCATTCCCAAACTCAAGTGGAATTAGTTTATATTGATGCAGATACGATTGATCAGCACGGCACAGCCAAATTAGACACAGTGGACGCCATTTTGGTGCCGGGTGGATTTGGTGAACGGGGTGTTGAAGGTAAGATTAAAGCGATTCGCTATGCACGTGAACAGCAGGTACCATTTTTGGGAATTTGTCTCGGAATGCAAACGGCAGTGATTGAGTTTGCGCGTTCAGTTGTGGGTTGGCAAACTGCGAATTCTACGGAATTTGATCCACATACCGATTACCCGGTTGTTGGGTTGATTACCGAATGGCAAACCCAAGATGGTCATAAAGAACAGCGTAACGCGCAAGCAGATAAAGGTGGCACGATGCGTTTGGGTGCGCAGCAATGCAATTTAGAACCCAATTCTTTGGCCGCTCGTGTTTATGGCCAAGCTGCTAT
>CAZBSX010000045.1:0-9049 GCA_964494305.1 uncultured Legionella sp.
GTTAAATTTATCAGCGACCGCAGATTCGACTGCAGATTTCACTTCAGAAGAAACCAATTTATCCTTGGTCTGAGATGAAAACTTTGGATCTTGCACTTTAACCGACAATACCGCGGTTAAACCTTCACGCGCATCATCACCCGTTGTCGTCACTTTGGCTTTTTTAGCAAACCCTTCTTGTTCAATATAATTATTCAGTGTGCGAGTTAACGCAGAACGAAATCCTGCCAAATGGGTGCCCCCATCACGTTGAGGAATATTATTCGTAAAACATAATAAATTTTCTTGGTAGGAGTCATTCCATTGCATGGAGACTTCGATGCCAACATTGTCTTTCTCGGTTTGCATGGAAAAAACCGTGGGAGTAGCCGCCGTTTTATTGCGGTTCAGGTATTCTACAAACGCTGTAATCCCGCCTTCATAACAAAATATTTCCGATTTATCGCTGCGTTCATCCTTTAATTGAATGCACACACCCGAATTTAAAAAAGACAATTCACGCAACCGTCGCGCCAGTATTTCATAGGAAAATTCAATATGCGTAAACGTCTCTGCACTCGGTTTAAACCAAATTTGCGTGCCCGTAGTAGTCGCTTGACCGGTAACGGCCAATGGCGCAACTGGCTCACCATGTTTGTAATGTTGCTCATGCAATTTGCCTTCGCGACGAATCACCAAATGGAGAGATTCCGATAACGCATTGACCACAGACACGCCCACACCATGTAATCCGCCCGACACTTTATAAGAATTGTCGTCAAACTTACCACCGGCATGTAAAATCGTCATGATCACTTCGGCAGCAGAACGACCCTCTTCTTTGTGAATATCAACCGGAATACCCCGCCCATCATCCGTAACTGTAATGGATTCATCTGCATGAATCGTAACCGTAATATCAGAACAATGTCCGGCCAATGCTTCATCGATGGCGTTATCGACCACTTCAAACACCATATGGTGCAAGCCGGTGCCATCATCTGTGTCACCGATGTACATTCCAGGCCGTTTGCGGACCGCATCTAGGCCTTTTAATACTTTAATATTGGTGGAATCGTAGGTCGTTGTCATATCAACACTCATAAGGGGATTCACTATAAAAACAAAGGTGGAATATATCGGCAGATTATACCATAAATTTGCCGCATTTTCGAGTCAGAACACTGACTTAAGTATAAATCTTGCATAGAAAAAATAATGACCCATTTATACTTTTGATAATCTTATTGACAATTAATAGAACAATTGATATAATGTGCCCTTTATAATGTTTATTAGGGTATTTTCATGACCATTGAACTCAGACCTTTGGCCACCCAAGTCGCTTCTACGGCAGTTATATCACCACCTGTCATCAAGGTTGCTGCCACGCTCGGTACATTTTTTCTTCCTAATACCACCATTGCGGCTGGTGGTGCTGCAAAACTTATCGCAGCGAGCACAGCAGGTGCTATGAGCGTATTTTTCCCAGCATGTTTACTGTTAACTGTGCCAAGTTTATTAATCCTCATAGGATTGGTTGGCAAAAATGACCCTATGGTTAGAATGGGAATCGGTCTCAATTTTGCGACCATGGCGTACATTCTTGTCTTAGCTGCAAAAGCAGCAACCCTCACAACAGGCATTGCAACGGGTTCTCTGGTATTCTGTGCATTAACCGGTTATTTCACTGCCCTGGCTGGTCTAGCCCTAGCAGCTACGGCGCTGGTAGGAGGCGCTCTAACCGCTTGCGCGGTGACTCGAGCTTGTCTAAGATAAAAAATTACGCATTCCGGAGGCCAAGCTCGCGAGAGGGGCCTCGGGCGCGAACAGATACCATTAACAGTCAGACAACGATTCTAGCAGTTCCTGCGCATGCAAACGCGTTTGCGAGGTAATCGTCAATCCGCCCAGCATACGCGCTAATTCTTCGACTTTCTCCGCACTAGAACGCAGGTGCAGCACTCGTGAAAATGTTTGCTCGTTCTCTGTGTATTTCTCAACCAAACAATGCTGATGTGCACTCGCGGCCACTTGCGGTTGATGAGTGACACAAAATACTTGCAGGCGTTGCCCCAATTGACGCATTAATCGTCCTACAATCGCCGCCGTTGCCCCCCCAATCCCTACATCGACCTCATCAAAAAATAAGGTTGGTGTCATCCCCTGTTGCGCGGCAATCAATTGAATGGCCAAACTAATGCGTGATAATTCTCCGCCCGAAGCGATTTTGGTCAAGAGATCAGGGGGCATCCCAGGGTTCGTTGACACGCGGTATTCCACTTTATCTAGTCCATGCTCTTGCATGGTAGCGAGTGGGGTGATTACCAAATCAATGTAGCCATTAGGCATTCCTAATTGTTGAATATTAGTCGTAATTTGTGCGCTCAAACGCTCCGCAGCATCCATACGAGATGCTCTAAGCGCCAAAGCAAGCGTTTGATACGCCGTTTGTGCTGCCGCAAGATCGCGCGCTAATTGCATTTTTCGCTCGTCCAAATTCTCTTGATCTTGGACCGCGGATTCGAGAATGTGGACCTGTGCTGGCAATTGTTGCACTCCAATCTGCCATTTTCGAGCCAAGTGATGGAGCGCGCTCATGCGTGCTTCAACGACGGCCAGCCGTTGGGGATCAACTTGAACTGCTTCCCCAAAGGACTCCAATTCATCATAGGCTTCGTCACATAAGATTCGCGCCTGCTCCAACAAGGCTTGCGCTGACTGCAAATGGCGATTATCCTGCGGTAAATGCGCCAAGGTTTGTAAGACTCTATGTAAATTTTGCCGGATATTCGGCCCATCATCCGCTTGTAGAATTTGCACCACTGTTTGAATTTGTGTCAGATAATCTTCGGCATGTTGTAACAATTGATGTTCTTGATGTAATGCTTCTATTTCACCTTCAATCGGTTGCAATGCGTACCATTCTTTGAGATTGTCAGTTAACACATCGTTATTTTGCGGATTATGCGCAGCCTGGGCTGCGACTTGTGTAGCCAAGTGTTGATGTTGATGGTACAAATCGGCCAATTGTTGTCGCAATCCCGAATGCTGCGCAAAACGATCTAATTGTTCGCGATGTGTGGTGGCAGAAAATAAGGTGTGGTGTTGATGTTGGCCGTGAATATGGACTAAAGTCACGCCCAATTCTTTGAGTTTTTGGATCGGGAAAACCACGCCATTGATATAGGCTTTAGACCGACCTTCGCGAGTAATCACCCGCCGCAATAGAATCTCATTATCCTCCAGCACCGCATCGTGCGCGGCGAGCCAAACCGCCGACTCAGATGCTGGATCACACGTAAAACAAGCTTGAATATCACAAGCTTCTGCGCCGGGACGAATGACGGTCGCATCCGCACGTTCGCCCAATGCCAGCATCAACGCATCGATCATGATCGATTTTCCAGCACCTGTTTCACCGGTAAACACTGACATCCCATCTGCAAAATCAAGCTCTAATTCCGCGACTATGGTGAAGTTTTTAATGCGTAACGACGTGAGCATCGATCGTCCTTTATGAGGCTTCCGAACCCCAACCTAGTTTAATTCTAAGCGTATCATAATAACGATAATCTTTGGGATGCAAAAGTTGCAATTGCGAGGGGCTTTTTTTGATACGCACCGATTGCCCAGGGGCTATGGAATAAGAGCGGTGACCGTCACACGATATCTGCAAAGGAACTGCATTTTCTGCACTGATATGCACACTGACTTCAGATTGATCGTCAATCACCAACGGTCGCGCGGAAAAACTATGTGAAAACATGGGTACCATCACGAATGCATTCAATTGCGGATGCATAATGGGTCCCCCAGCTGACAGCGCGTATGCCGTCGAGCCGGTGGGCGTTGCGAGAATCAAGCCATCTGCCCGATAGTGACTCACAAATTGTTCATTGATAAATACATCAAACGTAATCAAACGCGTTTCGTTCCCTCGACTGAGCACCACATCATTTAACGCCTGCGTCGTGAAACAAACCGTGTCTTCTTGATAAATACTCATCGTTAACATGGCGCGTGATTCCGTAATGTACGCGCCCTGCAAAACCTGATCCAATTGCTGAGTAAAATCATTAGGAGAAATATCAGTCAAAAATCCCAAATACCCCCGATTAATCCCCACAACAGCGATATTGTATTGAATTGCAATTTGCGCAGCGGACAACAAACTGCCATCACCACCGACGACAAGGAGTAAATCTTGTTGTGAATCCAATTCAGCACGTGGTAATACCGGAATAGCCAGATCACAACCTTGTGCCGTATCTGAATCAAGGAGTACCACATGATGCTTGCGCAAATGCGTAAAGACCTGCTGCAATGTTTCCATCACAGCATGATTTTCTCGCTCTTGTCGCGCATACAAAACTACGCGTTTGAAGGTCTTGTGCGTCATGTGCTCTCGTTATCAGTTATCCGTTTGAACGCGCGACGTACGCTTGCGATCGATTTCCTTTAATTCTTTTTTTCGAATTCGCGTCGATTTCGGCGTTACTTCTACCAATTCATCATCATCAATAAATTCTAAGGCTTGTTCTAAGCTCAGTTTAATCGCTGGGGTCAACACAATATTTTCATCCGTTCCGGAGGCACGCATATTAGTCAATTGTTTTTCTTTCGTGACATTAACGACCAAATCATTGTCTCTTGCATGAATGCCAACAACCATCCCTTCATAGCACATGGTTTGTGGCTCAATAAACAAACGACCACGCTCTTGAAGATTAAACAAAGCAAATCCGCGCGCAGCACCATTACAATTGGCAATCAGCACGCCATTATTTCGTTTTCCAATTCGACCTTTGACCGCTGGACCATAATGATCATAAACGTGGTACATCAAACCCGTACCAGATGTCGCAGAAAGAAATTCGGTGTGAAAACCAATCAATCCACGAGTCGGGATTTGATAATCCAAGCGTACCCGCCCTTTACCATCTGGAACCATATTTTGTAATTCGCCGCGGCGTTCACCCAATTTTTCCATGATACTACCTTGATGCGTTTCTTCCACATCAACCGTCAAGCGTTCATACGGTTCTAATGCCTCACCATTTTCTTCGCGTAAAATGACTTCTGGCTTAGAAATAGCTAATTCATAATCTTCACGACGCATGGTTTCAATCAAAATCGATAAATGCAATTCCCCACGACCTGAAACTCGGAATCGATCAGGATCTTCCGTATCTTCTACCCGTAGCGCCACATTATGCAAAAGTTCAGTTTGCAAACGTTCACGAATTTTTCGGCTGGTAACAAATTTACCTTCCTGACCAGCAAACGGAGAGTCATTGACTTGAAATGTCATACTGATGGTCGGTTCATCCACCGTTAATGGCGGCAGTGCTTCGACTGTACCCGGATCACACAACGTATCTGAAATATTGAGAAGATCAATCCCTGTAACTGCAATGATATCCCCTGCGCGCGCTTCAGAAATTTCCACCCGATCGAGGCCCTTGAATCCAAGCAATTGCAACAAACGCCCAGCTCGGACATTGCCATCTTTATCAATAATTTTAACCGGCGCTTTCACATTGACATGACCACGAGTCACGCTGCCAATTCCAATGGTGCCCACATACGAAGAATAATCCAAAGAACTGATTTGCATTTGAAATGGGCCTTCGGCATCCACTTGCGGCGGTTCTACGCGATCAATAATGGTTTGCAATAAGGGCGACATATCATTGCTGTCATCGTCCATATCCAATTTCGCATATCCATTCAGCGCAGAGGTATAAACCTCGGGAAAATCTAATTGTTCGTCGCTGGCACCTAAATTATCAAATAAATCAAACACTTGATCCATAACCCAATGTGGGCGCGCACCAGGGCGATCGATCTTATTAATCACCACAATCGGTTTTAAACCGCGGGCAAATGCTTTTTGAGTCACAAAGCGAGTTTGTGGCATTGGACCATCTACCGCATCCACCAAAAGCAATACGCTATCAACCATCGATAAAATCCGCTCGACTTCACCACCAAAATCGGCGTGTCCAGGAGTATCCACAATATTAATCTGATAGCCATTCCAGTGGACTGAGGTGTTTTTTGCAAGAATGGTAATACCGCGTTCTTTTTCTAAATCATTAGAATCCATGAGGCGCTCGACTTTGGGCGCACGCTCATTGAGGGTACCGGTTTGCTGCAATAATTTATCAACTAGCGTTGTTTTACCATGGTCAACGTGAGCAATGATAGCGACGTTACGAATTTGTTCAATCATAATTACCTTTTTAGCGGATTTAAAATCGGATGGTTTTTTAACAAATAGATCGACGTCAAGCGAAAATCTCGTAAGTTATCAGGCCATTATACCTCATTTTGACCACATTCCCACACATTTGTAGTGTTTAAGTACCTATTCCCCATATTTTAAATATCTTTGCTACACTTAAAATAGTAAGAGAGTGATGAAGTAAGTCGAGTCTTGGTCCAACGAATGGCTCACAAAGGAGGTGACGTATGAAGAACTTGATTCTGCACCCAACCGATATCAGTCAATGGTACGCATTGGTTACCGAAGCTGAAATGGCTTCGCACCTCAATTTAAACGAAAACACTGAAAGTTATTTGGTATTTTTATTACAGCGCTGTGCTCAAATGCCTCAATTGGCCGATTCTGTCGTTGCTTTAGATTTTTTAAATGCCATGCAAGGACCACTCAAACTGCAAGTTGAGCAACTCAAGGCAGTCGGTGATAAAAGTTTACTCGTTTGTGGCTTATTCCCCGGCTTGGCAGCGCGCCGTCATGTCACGTTAGAATACTATAGCAATATGGGACAAGCGGCTTATTTGACGGTGAGTGAAATGCAAGAACATGCGTCTGCAGAATTGTATTTACAGCTCAGTCAGCATTTTTCACATTTACAAACTATCCTGCAAGCGATGCGCGGCACCTTGTTTCAATTTGCTCGCGGTGATCAGGGCGCGTTGTGGTTTGGATTGGATGAAACCCATACGCATTAGGCGTATCAAGTTGACTTGCGAAATAACAATGCGATATCGATAGGATCGAACATGTAATTCTGATTACAAAACTCACAACGAATATCCACTTGGCCTTTTTCTTGCAACAAGTCTTGGACTTCTTTTTCACCTAAAATACCTAAGACTTGTTGCATTTTTTCCTGCGTACAACGACATTTAAATTGAATCGCACGTTCTGGATATAAGCGTAATTCAGTTTCATGATAGAGGCGGTGTAACAGCGTCGCATTATCCAGCGATAATAATTCGCCTGCCGTAATGGTTTCCCCAATATGAACAGCATACTCCCAAAATTGCTCACGTTGTAAACTATTTTGGCCTGGCATGAGTTGCAACAAAACACCTGCAGCATGATTGTCATCCATCGCAAACCAAACTTTACTAGGCAATTGTTCCGATTGCGCAAAATAGTGCATTAAATTGTCGCTCATCGACACGGAAGTTAAAGGCACAATACTTTGATACGTTTGAGTTTGATGATGAGGCGTTAAGTTAATGACCAAATTACCCTGCAAAAAAGCCGCTTCATACTCTTCATCCGTTTTATTTTCGGCAAAATTTGCAAATCCACGCAAATGCAAAAGATGATCACATTGCACCAGCATCAAAGGAAAACGTTCATCTCCTTGAAACTGCAAACTCATTTCACCTTCGAATTTGATACTACCGACCAATAATACACATGCCATTAAGGCTTCCCCTAATAGCTGCTTCACTTTTGGCGGGTAATGACGTTGTTGGCCAATGATTTGATAGACGCTGTCCAAATGGATCAACTCACCACGAATCGCGGCGTGCTCAAACAAAAAACGTTGTAAACTATTCATAGCATGCATAGCAGTAAGAAACTTAGAGCCAAAAACAAAGGGGAATCATATCACAATTTTTTACTAGGAGATGTACTTTGTTCAGCTTTGTGTAACGCTTCTTTACCCTTTTGCTTCGCACCCGAGCTCGAAAATAATAAATAATCACCTTTGGTTTCGTAGTTTTTTTGTAAAATGTCTTGTAACCAATACAAAGCCATAAACCCGGTAGAGATGATCGCGCAACACACAATCACTGTCGCTACCATATTATACGCGGTGCTGTACAACGAAGATTTCGCGTAGCGCAACTCATCCAATTGCTCTTTGATGAGGTCGTGATGACTGGCAAAATAACTATCCATATTCTCACTCAAAAGCGCCTTATCCAGTAACTGACATAGTCCTTTTATTGTGCTCTGATTTTGCTCATTTTCGGTGCTCGCCAAACTCCGTAATTGCTCGATACTCATTTTGGCCAATTCTTTGGCTTTTATGACTGCATTGGATTCTGGCGGATGATGTTTTTCCCATTCTAATACAGACCGGTCAATCAGGGTGTTACGTAATTTATCGACATCCACACCATCAGTTACAACCATATTATGGTAATCTTGGATGTCATGGTCTTGCATAAAATGAGCGATTGTTTGTTGAGAAACGTCCGGTTCTTCTTGAGAGTCATGATAGATGCCCACCAACACAATACGAGCATTCGGCGCATACTGTTGAATCGCGTCAAAATAGTGATCTAAGTCGGCAAATGCATCTTCATCGTGATCATCAAATGCCAATAGCACTTGTTTTGCCCCTTTCAAATACATCGGCCAAAATCCCTCATAACGCTCTGCGCCGGAAAGATCCCATATTTGCAATATCGTTTTACGCATCTCTTTCGTTTGAAAATACTGCGCACCGACCGTAGGTTCCGTAGGGTTTTCTAGTGAAGCCGCAGCCAAAGCTCGTGCTAAAGGTGTTTTGCCGGCGTTGCAAGGACCAAAGATTACAATTTTTTCATGCCGCTCGCGTTTCGGGTTCGCTTTCTCGTCTTCATTTTTTAATTGTTGATAAGAGCGCCGGTCAAACATCCTATCCATGATGACTATCCTTGTCACATTAAGTACTATAATTATACTATATAATAACTAAATATACAAAAGTACAATCGATGTTGGTCAAATAGGAATCCTCATTTGAGTGGCAAGACTCACTTCGGTACTCTGATGCAACGCGGACATTGCTCGCTGCTTTTCTCCAAAATT
>CAZBSX010000046.1:0-8790 GCA_964494305.1 uncultured Legionella sp.
GTCCAAAAGACCAAAGGTCATATCAGCAAAGTATGAGCATTCAGTCCCTTCTAATAACAATAAATGGCCACCAGAAACCAATAACGCTTGCACAGACGCTAATGTATGTTTCAAATATTTCGTTGCATGCAAAACATTCGCCGCAATCACAACGTCATATTGATTGGCGACCAATCCTTGCGTGCTTAATGATTTTTCTATATCTAAGCTTTGATATTGAACAAAATCATACGCTCCGAAGACTTGTTGCGCTTTGATAAAAAATCCAGAGCTGATATCTGTATAGACATATTCAACCTCAAAACCACTGTTTTGCAGTAACGGCAATACGTGACTTGCAGTACCCCCTGTGCCCGCACCTATTTCTAAGATTCGCAACTTACGATTCTTTGGGTAATGCGTTAAAAACTCTGCCATAACACCGGCTAATACTGCATTCACTGCAGCATAAGCAGGGCTTTCGTGATACAAATCACTGGCTGATACACTACCCTCATCGGTAAACAAGACATCCAGTGGATTAAGCTTGCCAGTTAATATCTCAGCTAGTGATTCTCCACAACGTGAAAAAAGGCTGAATTCACTGTGCGATTCTGGGTGAGCTTGTATGGCTTCTTGCAGATTGGGTAATGTTT
Source organism: uncultured Legionella sp. (assembly GCA_964494305.1). Taxonomy (GTDB): domain Bacteria; phylum Pseudomonadota; class Gammaproteobacteria; order Legionellales; family Legionellaceae. The sequence goes on from CAZBSX010000046.1 coordinate 636, forward strand.
GGTGTAACGTCTCAATACGCCAACCTGTTGCAGTCACTGTTAAGTATCCACAACTAACCAAGCGCTCAAGTAAATATCGTATTAAGCGGTGCTGTCCTTGAATAACCTTTTGCTGTAACTCAGACCATGCGATCTCAAGACCTAATCCAAGTTTTTCTAAAGCCCGCCATACGTAATGCCAGGTCCACTCAGCAAATATCGCATTGATTGTTGCAAATGTGTCTTCTGATAACGAGATCTCTTTAAATGGCAGTGATTTGATATTCAAATGCTCTAACGCTGTTCGCTGGGTATAAGTATTTATCCCTTTATGAGCAATCCACTCTATCTCATAATACAAATCATCTTTTTGTTTTTGTGGTTTGCTTTCAAACCAATAGCGCTCGCGTTGAAATGAATACAACACAATTTTTTTGATAGGCTGATCAGCTGTCGCTTCTTCTAAGATCACATGCGCATTCGTTCCAGAAAAGCCAAATGAACTTATGCCTGCAATACGTTTATCATGCTCCCATGTGCTCCACTCATTTGCCAAAGCAATCGGCGTCCCTTCTAAGGTGATATTGGAATTCAATACCGCAAAGTGTTTGTTTTGTACCCGTGTTTGCTGTTGCAACATCAACACGACTTTGATTAATCCCGCTATTCCTGCCGCTGCTTCTAAATGACCTATCTGAGTTTTTACGGCACCGAGATATAGAGGGTTATCTTCGGTTCTTCCCTCGCCATACACCCGTTGCAATGCTGCGACTTCAATAGGGTCGCCTAATGAAGTTCCTGTGCCATGCGTCTCAACAAAGCTTACCTCTTTTGCATTCACGCCAGCTTGCAATAAAGCAGCTGCTATCACGCGTTCTTGGCTCGGACCATGGGGTACAGTCAGCCCACCACTCGCACCATCTTGATTCACTGCACTGCCGCGAATCACGGCAAGCACCCTATCACCATCACGCCTTGCATCGCTTAAGCGTTTTAAAAGAACCAAACCACAGCCTTCACTACGCACATAACCATTCGCACTGTCATCAAACGTCTTACAGCGATTATCTGATGACAACATCCCCGCATCGTAAAGCATATCCGTTGCATTGGGATCGAGCACCAAATTAACCCCACCCGCCAATGCCATATCCGACTCACCTGTGCGCAAGCTCTGACAAGCAAGATGAACACTCACTAAAGACGATGAACATGCCGTATCTATCGTCATCGATGGACCTTCAAATCCATAATAAAATGATATGCGACCCGAAGCAGTTGACGCTGAATTGCCGGTTGGCATATAAACACCGAGTTCAGCGCCCACATTACTTTCTCGAATCAATTGCGCATAATCATTCGCACCCAACCCAATAAAAACCCCAGTCTTCGTATGCTTTAATTCCTTAGTCTCTAATCCACCTCTTCTTAATGTCTGCTCGGTCACTTCTAGTAATAACCGATGTTGTGGATCTAATAGGTTTGCCTCTTTAGGACTGATTCTAAAAAACGCTGCGTCGAATAAATCAACGCCATCAATGAACCCGCCATGGCGAACATCACGCCCACCTTCTTTCAAACGCTCAAAAGGACTCTCTACAATACCATCCAACCCTTCACTCAATAAGCGCCAATAGTCTTCCGGTGAATCACATTTTCCTGGGAAACGACAATCCATGCTGATGATGGCGATACCGTCATCCGCTACAATAGCATGCGACTTCATTTGACGTGATTCAGGATAAACGCCTGTAATCAACGGCAATAAATGTTCAGTCAAAGCTGCAACGTTCGGATAATCCAGCAATACTGCAGGATTCATCGTGAGCTTGCGATTCAACATCCCTTCAATACGCCTTGCGTATTCAAGTATAATCAATGAATCCATGCCTAATTCAAAAAAACCTCGCTCAATATCAATCGCTTCATGCGTCTCATACTGTAAGGTTTGCGCTAACACACTCGATAAATGATAATGTAGTAACGAACGCGCTGCCTCTAAGGGTAATTGCTGTAATTCTGAAAATAGTCCGGGTATCTCAAATCCTCTCGATGCACTCACAAACATCGATAACATGGGGTGTATGGTTTGCCGCTTTGCCTGATAAGTCACCCAATCTATAGGCATCACTCCAACTTGCATGACTTCATTGGCATGTGACATAGCGCAATGTAATGCCTTGAGACCTTCTGCTGTCGTTAACGATTGATGTCCTAAGCGTTCTAGATCCTGAGTATGACGTGTACCTAAGCCAGCTTCACGCCACACACCCCAGTTAATACTCAGACCCTTTAAGCCTAATTTTCGACGATGATGAATCAGTGCATCTAAAAAAAGATTTGCTGCCGCGTAATTGCTTTGTCCTGGTGAACCTAATAGGCTCGCCATCGATGAAAATACAATAAATTGCTCTAACGCTGTATCACGTGTTAGTTCATGCAAATGCCAGGCGCCATATAACTTGGCCTTATACACTTGATGATAATATTCCGGTGTTTGATTCAGTAAAATTGCATCAGCGATGACGCCTGCACCATGAATCACGTGTTTTACCACACCCTGAGTGTGTTGAATCTGTTCATAGGCGCGCTGCAGTGCCTCTCTATCGCTCACATCCACAGCGTATGGCTTAACAACATGACCTTCGGTCAACCAATGCTCAAATGTTGCAACCTGCTCTGCACTGGGTGCTCGTCTCGATAATAAGGCAATCTGCGTAACACCTTCTTTAACCAACCATTGACACACTTCATAGCCAATTCCAGACAGGCCTCCGGTGATTAAATACACCCCCGTCGTTGATACCGGCACAAGCGTTGCTGACCGTTCATTCAAAACGCTTGAAGACAATCGACAGACCGATATTACCTCGCCTTGCACCCTAAATTGATTCTCATCCGTATCATCCTGGCTCATTCTCCAGATAAAGCGCCCAATATGTGCTATCCCATCTTTTGCATCACATTCAATTAATCTGACCTTCCAGCCAGCGTATTCACTTTGTACGCTCCTACCCATGCCCCATACAGTACTATTCGTCAGATAATGCTTATCTAAGCCCTGATTTATCATTACAACGTCTAACGCCGGAAATACTCCGCCCGCCCGTATCAATCCTTGAATCACTCTAAGAAAATCAAGCGAACGCTTTTTTGCTAATCTTGTTACTTCAACATTATCTTTTATAAACAGTGCATAAATAATCCGAGTAACATTCAAGACCGATGCAAACTCAGGCAAGTCATCTATATGAAACAACTCTATTGCTATTCCATTCGCGCTAAATTGATGACTCAATGCTTCGGCTGCTTCATCACTATCGTGTATCAAACACCAATGTTCTTTCCTTTCACTCGATAGACTACTTTGCTCATGCGGTTCATAGGCTACCCAGCTTGGCTCGTAGTACACATCTTTCCTGACACGACAACGAGCTTCCCCAAACCAATATCGCTTGCGTTGGAACGGATACAATACAATCTCTTTACTAGGCTGTCCTTCTGGTGCTTCCTCCAAAATCACATGCGCATTTGTTCCAGAAAATCCAAATGAACTCACGCCGGCATGGCGTTTTTGCCCATCTTTTACAGCCCAGTTTTTATTGTTATTCAGGATCTTAATTGTTTTATCGATGACTATATTAGGATTGAGTGCATTAAAATGAAGGTTTTTTACCAATTGCTTATGTTCTAACATCAAAACGGTTTTAATAAGCCCGGCAATCCCAGCCGCAGCCTCTAAATGGCCTATATTCGATTTAACCGCTCCAATGTACAAAGGATTGTTACCAGAGCGCTTTTTTCCATAGACGGTTTGAATAGCAGATAACTCAATAGGATCGCCTAGTAAAGTCCCCGTACCATGTGTTTCAATAAAGCTAATCGCTTTAGCATCACAACGGGCGCGCGTAAGCACTTGCGCCATAAGCGCTTCTTGTGATGTTTGACTGGGTGCTGTTAAGCCGTTGCTGGCACCATCCTGATTGACACCTGTTGCTTTAATAACTGCCCAGATTTTATCGTTATCTTTCAGTGCATCTTCAAGCCTTTTTAAAACCACTACACCCGCACCCTCAGAGCGCACATATCCTGATGCACCTGCATCAAACACTCTGCATTCTCCATTTTTTGATAGCATCTTTGCTGCAGCAAAAATTTTTGTTTGGCTAGGCGTTAATATCAAATTAACCCCGGAGGCAAGCGCTAAATTCGTTTCGCCTAAACGCAAACTTTGGCAAGCCAAATGTAATGCAACCAAGGAGGATGAACACGCTGTGTTGACGGCCATTGCAGGTCCAACCAGGCCTAAACAATAAGATATGCGACCGGCGGCAACTGATTCCGATACCCCTGTCGCCGAATAAACTGTATCGCTTACATCATCGGTATATTGTTGCTTTAATAACTCATAATCATGATTAAACATTCCCACATAAACACCAGTCGGCGAATCAACGAGTGTTTTAGGATGGATGCCAGCATGTTCAAGAGCATGCCAATGCAACTCTAATAACAACCGATGCTGTGGGTCGATTTGTATCGCTTCTCTTGGCGAAATTCCAAAAAACTCCGCATCGAATTTATCGACATTATCAATAAATCCACCATATAGAAAAGCAGGATCTATATCATCAAATGCCTCATAATCTCGCCACAGAAGAGCTCGCTTTTTAGGCAATACTCGAATACTACTTTGCCCCGTTGATAAAAGCGCCCAAAAGTCCTCTGGTGAGTGCACCTCTCCTGGAAATTCGCAACTCATACCTATAATAGCGATATCATTAGACTGTGATGGTGTTACTGGCGAATAAGAACCCTTCTTTGAAGTACCATTATGCGTACGGTCAGTTTCAAGTAATGCTTGAATATGCGCTATCAGATTTGCAGGTGTTGGATAACGAAAAAAAACAGTTGCGTCTAATGACAATCCAAGTGCTTGATTAAGCACCGTTTTTAATTCAGTCAAATCTAATGAATCATACTCTAAATCTCTAAAAGCAATATTTTTTTGATAAACCACATTATCCTTTTTATATTTCATTAGCTGTTGTTTAATCGCGCTCGTAACCAAAGCATCAATTTTTTGTGAATTTAATAGGCCTGCTTCTTGAGAGAAAAATGTGGTTTGTTTGCTTTGATTACCACGAATGGAATACTCAACTAAAATACCATGACCCAAATTATCACTATCTTCTGGCCGATATTCAGCTATCAGCCCGCTTATCTTCGCACCATGTGAAGTATGAAAAAGTATAATAGGATCAACGACTTTCGCAGAATCATCGGTTTGAAATACATAGGCTTCGTATGAACCATTTGTTTGCGATGAGTAATTTTGACAACGAGTTACGGCAGCTACCGATACAATGCTGTCTTGCAATGCCGCTTGATCAAGCATGTAAGATAAAAGAATATCGCCTAAAGCCAGATGTTGCGCACTGGGTAATACATTAATCGCAAGTAATTGTAGTATGGGGTGGTCTGAGTGATGTAATTTAGAGACCTCTGCGTACTGAGTGTTCCATAGTAAATTAACCTCTGCAATACGTTGGGCGTACACAACACCAACAACACTTTCGTGATATAAAATAACATAACTGTTTTGCAGTGCTATGCGCTGCAAAATGGTTTCAGGCGTCACTCGTAATTTAGGCTGCCAACAAGCTTCCTCTATTGTCACCAACTGCGACAAATCATCTGTTGAGGCAAGTCGAATATCATATTCTTTATCAGCCATCACTAGCATCTCCTAACTACTACCACATCCATTTAGTCGAGAGACATTAACTGAATTTATAAGAAAAAACCAGGAGTATTATAACAATCATTTAAGGCCTTTTGGCATTTTAAATATAGCATTGAAATGCCAGTAGATTATTGACCAAAATTGTTGAAAAATAGAGTATTGCGCAGAAGACTTTGTTACAATTCTTGGCGCAAGAATGCCCTGTCAAGGGACGTGTTTAGGAGCAAGCAGGCATGGAGCCCTCCCATAGAGCTCGCATTTTTAAAAAAATGCGACATTTTCGAATCTTCAAATTTAAAATATTTTTTTCACTCTTAAACATTGAAGACATCAATAAAGACCAGCTTACCCTTATGTTGCTATTGTTGATCAATACCCTAACAACATTTCCGTTCCGTTTTATTGAAAAATTATTGTACAATAAAAAAATTTATGCGCTACAGATTAAAAATCCAGTATTCATTATTGGCCACTGGAGAAGTGGTACAACATTGCTGCATGACGTGCTTTCCAAAGATCCTATGTTTTGTTTTCCGGTGCGCAGACAAGTTTTTTATCCAGAAGCATGTATTCATAAATATTCATTCAATGATCCCATCCTTCATTACGTGGGGCCTCGGGGCATTGATAATATCATCATTGACCCCGATCAAAGTCCGTGCGAAGACGAACTTGCAATGGTTAATTTAGGAGCGCTGTCATCTTATTATTTTTTTTTACCGCCAGAGAAACACACTTTCATGCTTAAAAAAAGCACTACTTTTGAAGCAGCTAATGTGCATGAAATTACTTATTGGAAAAAAAAATATGTATATTTTCTAAAAAAAATTTTATTTATTAACCCTGGGAAAATTTTATTAAGTAAAAATCCAAGTCATACCGCAAGAATTAATGTGCTGCTGGAGTTATTTCCTGATGCTAAATTTATTCATATTTGTCGTAACCCACAACAGGTTATCCCTTCTTATTTGACACTGTTAAAAGCATTTTATAAACATACCCCACTAACATCCAGTGTGCTACAAAACGAAGCATTTTTAACCTATCAACACACAATGAATACTTTTTTAAAATATAAAGATACAATAAATTCAGATAATTTTATTGAAATTAAATACGAAGATTTTGAAATGGAGCCCATGAAACAACTTGAAAAAATATATACTCACTTCAATTTCAATCATTTCAATCACATTAAACATAAATTTGAAGAGTATTTGCTCAGCATACAAGGTTATGAAAAAAACACACGTCCTTTCTCTCAAGAGCTACATATTCGAATTAACAGCGAACTGGGCACATCAATTCAATATTGGAAAGGAATAGGGGTATAGCCCCTACAATGCAAGTGTCACATAGTTAGTTTAAACAAAATAATAGCGTAAACCAAATAGCAGGGTATTAAGAGCGGGATTATTAATATCTGATGAACCATTGATATTAACGCCTTGCCCAGCTATGCCGCTCATTGTTCGATTTACACCAGGAGAATTACTAAATACATGCAAATAGGATATCGTGAATCCTAAATTTTCATTCAGATGGTAGATACCCCCCACTTTAATTTCCGGTAATACTTGAGTTACGTTAAATTCTTTGTTGGTGATGCCATTAAAGCTACCGCCGTCCTGAAATAGCTTTAAGAGATCCGCAGTCGCTGAAATCCTAGAGTTTAATGCCATAAACCCAACTGACCCGAAAATATCCACATCATTTAAAAAGGACGTATTCAGTTGATAAAGAGCACCTACCAACACATCATATCCAGTAAACTTACGATTACCAAAATACCCTGACTCATTCGTTCCGGATACTTTGCCATAATAGCCGCCACCAACTTCTCCAAGAAGATTAATTTTTTTATAAGGACTCAAAACACCTGCAGAAAAACGTCCACCCCAAACCTGGTATGAGCGCACAGTTGTATATCCATTCATCGTTTGAGTACCGAGCGTAGGCCAGGTTGCGGAGGCTTCTAAATTAGCATAGCGAGTAGTTTGCGAGGTTAACGCTTCACCTAATGTACCTGCATACCCTAACGAAATACAGAGTAAATTACTGAGTAAAATGGCGGTTTTTTTCATACAACACTCCCTGGTGTTTAATGTATTGGTAATAATAATCACATAGTTTCTAGAAAGTAAAGTCTGATTTTCTTATATGATGCGCACTATTGCTTGCTTTATTTGATCTATTATCATTTCTTTTTCTAGCGTGTAATGGTCGCCATTGAAGATATGATAAGAAAAATGATCCGTTGTTGCTTCCCGCCACCCCTGAATGTTTTCTGAACTGGCTGCAGAATCTTCTGACCCTGATAAAAAAAGTATAGGGAAATTTATCTGTTCTGGAGCAACTACAACACAACTATTCAGTAATAACATATCTTCTCTAACAGTATGATTCATGATGTCCACATGCATTTGTTCG